>JAISWN010000160.1 GCA_031271075.1 Treponema sp. | reverse complement strand
GGCTATTTCGCCGATCTTTTGAACCTGCTCCGCCGTAAGCTGGCCGCCTATCACCTTGAGGCGCATGGAAAATTTCCCCGGCTGAACCTGCCTCATAAATCCGCCCTTTTTTAAGGCGGTGTAATCAATGTCCGGCATGTAAAGTTCCTCCCTTTCCGGAATGTTCAATTTATATTAAACCGGAAGTTTTTCTAGGTTAAACAGGGGCCGAAATAGTGTCAAGGCCCTGGTAGCATTATAAAGTATTCCCGTAATACTAAACACTTTGAAGATATAGAAAATCTGAAAGTAGTTAACCGGTTGGATTAATTCTAAAGGCGACAGGCTCCTACCCAAACCGGTGGGGGAAGTGTTTTTTGAGGAGGGCGAAAAGCTCATCCTCAAAACCGCCGCTTCCCGGGGCGCCTTCAAAACTGCCCAGGCTTTCCAGGACGCTTTGTATCCCCAGGCTTTGCAGGATGATGCCGCCCCCGGCGGCGTCGTAACCGTCAACCAGCACGAAGCGGCCAAGGCTGGGGTTGTCGTAAAAACTACAGACGGCGATGGGCCGGGCAAGCCGGAGGATAACACTGCCGCAGTCGTGGCGGTAGAGGCCGTTGTATTCCCCCGCGTTGTCCCCCAGGAAGCTCTCTATCCTTTCCAGCCTTGCCTCCGTGCGGGAGCTTCCCAGCTTCAGCAGGTATGATTTGTTAAAAACCATGGGGCGGGCGCCGAGCCAGATAAGGTTGGCCTGTATCCGGTCGCTTGCCTCCACCGGGCTTTTCTCCCCCGACTTGAGCATCACCTCGCCCCGCTTAACGTAGATCTCCTCCTCCAGGGTAAAACCGCTGGCCTCGTTTGTGCGGGCACGGGTCTTGGGCGGGGCGTTCCACACCTCAATGTTTTTGACGCGGGCCTTTTTGCGGGATGGTAGAAAAGTTACCGCGTCCCCAACGGATATTTCCCCGCTTACCACGGTGCCCGCGTAAATGCGGCGATTGTCGTTATCGTTGCTGAAACGGTACACATCCTGAACGGGCATGGCGAAAAAAGAATCCTCGTTGGAGGGCAGGTTGCGGAAGCTGTCCAGCAGCTCAAGAACCGTCCGGCCCGTATACCAGGGCATCTCATCCGCCGGGGCGGTAATATTTTTGCCTTCCCTGGCGCTGACCGGCACAAAGGCTACCGGCCTTACCTTGAGGGTTTCAAGGTACTGTTCGTATTCGGCCTTAATACGGTTAAAGACTTCCTCGCTGTAGTCCAGGGCGTCCAGCTTGTTTACCGCCACCAGCACCTGGGAGATACCCAGAAGCGAAAGCAGGAGCCCGTGGCGCCGGGAATTTTCCGCCACCCCTTCCGCCGCGTCGATCACCAGCACCGCGGCCACGGCCCGGGAAGCGCCGCTCAGCATATTCCGCAGGAATTCTATGTGCCCCGGCGCGTCAATAATGATGTACTCCCGCAGCCTGCTTTTAAAAAAGATACGGGCGCTGTCTATGGTAATACCCTGTTTCTGCTCATCGTCCAGGGCGTCCAGTAAAAAGGCATACTCGAACACCCGGCCGTTCTTTTTGCACGTCTCCTTTACCGCCTGGAGCTTGCCCTCCGGCAGGGATTGGGTATCCGCCAGGAGGCGGCCCACCAGCGTGCTCTTACCGTGATCCACATGGCCGGTAATAACGATATTCATCCGTTCAAGTTCCATCACATGTACCCGTCCTTGCGCAGAGCCTCAAGAGTGCCGCCGCCGTCAATGTCCTGGGCCCGGCCGGAACGCTCGGCGATATTGCGGAATTTGCCGCCGGCAAGTTCCTCGATAATTTCTTTGGGGTTCCTGGCCTCCGACTCCACCGGGTTGGTACAGGGGTAGCAGCCCAGGGAACGGTAGCGTTTGCCGTCTCCCTGGTTGTAGTAAATGGGAATGGTAGGGATACTTTCCCGGTCGATGTATTCCCAGATGTTGAGTTCCGTCCAGTCCAGGAGGGGATGAACCCGCACGTGGGTCTTGGGGGCGAATTCGGTTTTGTAGAGATTCCACAGTTCCGGGGGCTGGGCGCCGGCGTCCCACTCGCTCTTTTCATCCCTTGCTGAAAAGACCCGCTCCTTAGATCGGCTTCCCTCTTCGTCGCTCCGCACCCCCACGATTACCGCGTTGTAAGCCTCCGCCGACTCAAGTACATCCCAGGTATCCCGGTTGGGATCGTATACCCGCCGTTTTCCGGTTCCGTCCAGGGTTGCCTTGAGGGGAATGGTTTTCAGTTCCCGGCAACAGCTTATCCGGTCCAGGCCGTCAACGAAAGTTTTCTTTTCGGCCAGGGCTTTTTCGTTCTGCCCCACCACCAGGCGTAGTTTTAGTTCCTTTGCCAGCCGGTCACGGTAGGCGATCATCTGGGGGATCTTGTAATTGGTGTCGATGTGGATAAGCTCGAAGGGCACGTGGCCGAAAAAGGCCTTCTTCGCCAGCCAGAGCAGGACGGTGCTGTCCTTCCCGATAGACCAGAGCATACCGATGTTCTTAAACGACCGGTAGGCTTCCCGGATAATAAAGATACTCTGGGATTCAAGCTTGTCGAGTTTGGTCATGCCTGCCGCCTTTCCTTTGTGTGAAGCCCGCATTCCTTGTGTTCGGGGTTTTCCCACCACCACCTGCCGGCCCGTATGTCCTCCCCCTCCCCAACCGGCCGGGTGCAGGGCGTGCAGCCTATGCTCGTAAAGCCCTGCGCGTAGAGGGGGTTTTGGGGAAGCCCGTATTGGGCGATGTACTCCGCCAGATCCTCGTCCTCCCAAGCGGCCAGGGGATTGATCTTGATGAGGCCGAATTTTTCGTCGTATTCAAGAACCGGCGTGGCCATCCGGGTGGGTGACTGGGCGGCCCGGAGCCCGGTAATCCAGGCGCCCTTACCCGCCAGGATCTTCTCCAGGGGGTTCAGCTTGCGGATCCGGCAGCACAGGCGGCGGTTTTCAAGACTTGCCCGCATCCCCCATTCGCCGATTTTTTCCTCCAGGGCCGATACCTCCCCGGAATCGGGCCGGTAGGTTCTGATGTGGACACCAAAAAAAGCCTCCAGATCCCGGTGGTACGAAGGGATTTCGGGAAAAAGCTTGAGCGTATCCAGGGTGAACACCTCCAGATCCCCGGCCCCGGATTGCAAAACAAGGTGAAGGGCCGCCGTATCCTCCGCCTGGTAACTGAAGGCCAGGGACAGAGGCCCCCGCAGGTTTTTCAGTATCCGGGCCGTTTCCTCAGCCGATTTCCGGATGGTTTCAGAGAGCATAATCACCCCAGCAGTTTGTCGCGCTTCGCACATAAAATCCCGAAAAATCGCCTGTCCGGCGATCTTTTACCCTGCAAACTGTCAAAGGAGCCCATTTATCGGGATTTTTGCATATTTATGCAAAAAATCACCTAAGTCTCACAGGCTCCTCGGTTTACCGTCTTCAGCGCGGTCTCTATATCCTATAAAATATAGGTACTTTATACGCTATTAAAACCAATTAAGAACAGGCTGTCAACCGGGGCGCTGTCCCACACCGGCCGCGGCCTCTTGTATAAGTACATAAAAGAGCTTGCCTCCAGCGGCAGCGCGGTGCTTTTTATCTCTCACGAACTTGAAGAACTCATGGAACACTGCGATACCCTTACGGTACTGCGGGACGGCGTTATTGCCGGAAATCTTGAAAAAAAAGAATTTGACGCCGCGCTGATGAAACAAATGATGGTGGGCCGGGCGATAAAGGGGAATTTCTACCGGGACGATATGGACGGCTATGATGAAGAAGTGGTGTTGAAAGCCGACTGTATTACCACCATGAAAGATCTTCTGTGTTTCTCCCTGGAACTGCACAAGGGGGAAATACTCGGTATAGGCGGGCTCTCCCATTGCGGCATGCACACCCTGGGCAAAGCGCTTTTCGGCGCGGAAAAGGTAATAGACGGCAG
>JAISWN010000386.1 GCA_031271075.1 Treponema sp. | reverse complement strand
CGGGCTAAACTTACGGGAAAAGCCCCCGCGCAAGGGATTGGAGGGGTGCGAAGCAGCCACGGCGCATTGCGCCGGGGCCGGAGCTTAGCGGAGCCCCGAAAAGCCCGGTTTGCGGCGTTCTACGCCGCAAATGCGCCCAAATTTCTCTCAAATAATTACCGGCCTGTATCCTCTCCTGTTGTGGCGGACTTGGTTATTCAACTATAATGGGCTATCTATGAAACATGCCCGGCTCCTGGCCCTATTTTTTATTTCCATTGCGAGTATATCCTACGAACTCTTTGTTATGCGGGTATTTTCCGTGGGTGGCTGGTCAAACTTCGGCTCCCTGGTTATTTCCACCGCCCTTTTGGGTATAGGGCTTTCGGGGATAATCATTACCTTTCTGGAGAAGTGGGTAAGCGACCACGCGGGGTCGATTATGGCGGTCTCTGCTCTCAGCCTTCCCCTGCTCATGGCGGGGGCCGTCGCAGTGGCCCAGCTTGTCCCCTTTAACCCGGTCTTCCTTGCATCCGACTCCCGGCAGCTCTGGTTTATCGGGGCCTACTACATCATCTACGGCCTTCCCTTCTTTGTTATCGCCGCCTTTACCGGGGTGGCCTTTATCGCCCTGCGGAACGAGATCCAGAAAATCTACTTCTGGAACATGGTTGGTTCCGGGCTGGGGGGCTTTTTTATCATCCTTTTCATGTTCTTTCTGCCTCCCCGCTACCTGATACTTCCCGTCCTGGGGCTTTCCGTCCTGGCGGCCCTCTTTGCATCGGTGGAACGGGACGCGGAAACCAGGGTTTTCCGTTTTCCCTTGTCCCGGCTTATCGCCCTCCTGGCAAGTACCCTGGGCGCCCTTTTCTGCGTTGTCTTCTGGGGGAATATCCGTGTCTCCGATTTCAAAGCCATAAGTTACGTGCGCAAGTACCCCGATTCCCTTCTGGTTCATCATTCCTACGGCCCCGGGGGGGAGTACCATGTCTACGCCTCCCGGTATTTCCACTTTGCCCCGGGGCTTTCCGATAACGCGGCCCTGCGGATCCCCCACATGCCCTCCCAGGTTTACTGGGGGCTTTTCGTGGATGGTTCCGGCCCCATAGGGGTCATGGGAAGCCTGGGGGAAAGCGAGCGGGCCTACATGGATTACCTGCCCATGGCGGCTCCCTATACCATGCTGGATAATCCGGACGTACTCCTGGTTAACCTGAGCGGGGGTATCAACGCCCAGATTGCCCGCTACAAGGGGGCCCGGCGGATAGATATTGTAGAACCTTCCCCGGAGATGATCGGCCTCCTGCGGGAAGATCCCAACCTGGTACAATTTACCGGGGATCTGCTCAATTCCGGCGGGATCAGGGTGATCCAGGGGGAGGGCCATTCCTGGTGCCGGGAGCACGCCGGGGAATACAACCTGGTGGAGATAAGCTTGGTGGATTCAATCGGCCTTTCCGATTCCGGGGGTTACCCGGTACAGGAGGATTTTAAGTACACCGTGGAGGCTTTTAAAGAGTATTTTTCCAGCCTTAAAAAGGGAGGGGTGCTTTCGGTTACCGTGTGGGACCGGCTCAATCCCCCCCGGAACGTACTCAAACTGCTTAACACCATCATAAGGGCCATGGAGGAATCGGGAATGGAGGAACCGGAAAAATCCCTTTACTCCTTCGGGCTTTTCATGTCCACATCCACGATCCTGGTAAAAAACGGCGCCTTTACCGAAGGGGAGATCCACGGCCTGAACAGCTTTGTCCGAAGCCGTTCCTTTGAATTCCTCTACGTTCCGGGCATGGAACTGCCCCAGCGGAACATCGACATCCTGATGGGGGCTTATCTCCACCATTTCGGGGGCCGGGAAACCGCCACGGTGGAAAGTTTTACCAACGCCGACATGTACCGGGCGGCTATTCCGGCTTTTTTCGCCGGGAAGGCCGGGCTTATTGAAGGCCAGTATATTTTTGACATACGCCCCGTCAGGAATGAACGGCCTTACTATTCCGGTTTCCTCAAACTACGGAACATCCCCATGTACCTGGATCAGATGGAGGACATATCCGAGGAATGGGGCTACCTCCTCCTCCTGGGAATGTTGGTCCAGGCCTGTATCTTCGGCTTCATCGTCATCATTATCCCGGTGGCCGGCTACCGGAGATCCCTCTTTCAGAACCCCGGAGCCACGGCGGGGGTTATCTTCTACTACGCCGGCCTGGGGTTGGGCTATATGCTGATAGAGATCTACCTTATCCAGCGGCTGGGGGTCTTCCTTTCCAACCCCACCTATTCCTCCAGCATCGTCATCACCGTGATGCTTATCTGCTCCGCCCTGGGGAACCTGGCCTCGGGGCTGGTTAAGCGCTTCCGATCCTTTGTGGTTCCCCTGGCCTGCCTGGCAGTCGCCGGGGGGCTGCTGTTTTACATCCTCGGCCTGGATGAGTTCCTGGCCCCTTACCATTCGGCTTCTCTTTTCACCCGGATCCGGGTTGCGGTGATTATCATAGCCCCGACGGCCTTCTTTATGGGGGTTCCCTGTCCCAACGGCCTGGATACCCTCCAGCGGGAAAGGCCCCATCTTTTACCCTGGGCCTGGGGGATGAACGGCGGGCTTTCGGTGGCGGGAAGCGCTCTGGCCAGGGTGCTTTCGGTGTCCGGCGGTTTCCCGGTTCTCCTGGCCGTGGGGATGGGCGTGTATTTCCTGGTGGGCCTTCTCTATCCCGCCAACCGGGCTTGGCGGTTCCGGCGCCAGCCCGAGGCCGGCTGATGCGGTTTACCGGAACTATTGTCCGGGGGCTCCGGTAGCCTATGAGCCTGTTGCATTGGTGGATCTTTGCGGTACTTTGTACCGCAAAAATCCCGATTATTGGGCCCTTTGCAGTTTGCAGGGTAAAAAATCGTCTGGTTGGCGATTTTTTGGGTTTTTATATGCGAAACGCGACAAACTGCCATGGCCGCGCCGGATAAGTTTGCCCTGCTCAAGCGGTACTTCGGTTATACCAGTTTCCGGCCGGGCCAGGCGGAACTTATTGACGCGGTTCTTTCGGGCCGGGATGTGCTGGGGGTAATGCCTACCGGGGCGGGGAAATCCATCTGTTACCAGATCCCCGCCCTCATGCTTGAGGGTCTTACGGTGGTTATCTCCCCCCTTATCTCCCTTATGAAGGATCAGGTAAGCGGTCTGCGGGAAGCGGGGATTCCCGCCGCCTGTCTCAACAGTTCCCTCAGCCACGCCGAATACAGCGAAACCATGGGGCGTGTTTTTTCCGGGGAGCTGAAGATCCTCTACCTTGCCCCGGAGCGCTTGCAGAAGGCGGGGGCCCTCAACTTCGCGGGAAGCCAGCCCGTACCCCTGGTGGCGGTGGACGAGGCCCACTGTGTTTCCCAGTGGGGGCATGACTTCCGGCCCAGCTACCTGCGGATCGCCGAATTTATCGGCGGCATCAAGCCCCGGCCCCTTACGGCGGCTTTTACCGCCACCGCCACTCCCCGGGTGCGGGAGGATATCAAGCGGCTCCTCTCCCCGGAAAGCCCCGGCCCGGCTTCGGCGGAGGAGGGGGGCAGGGAATTTTTTACCATTACCACCGGTTTTGACCGGGCAAACCTCTATTTTGAAATTCAGCGGCCCCGGGACAGGGAGAGCGCCCTGCTTGCCTGCCTTGCAGCGCGAAAAGGCAAAAGCGGCATCGTTTACTGCGCCACCAGGAAAACGGTGGAGGATATCCACCGGCTCCTTCTGGCAAGGGGCTGCGCGGCGGCCCGCTACCACGCGGGGCTTGAGGACGGGGAACGCCGGAAAAACCAGGAGGACTTTCTCTACGACCGCTGTACCCTGATGGTGGCAACCAACGCCTTCGGGATGGGAATTGACAAGTCCAATGTATCCTTTGTGATTCACTACAACATGCCGAAAAACATCGAAAGTTATTACCAGGAGGCGGGCCGGGCGGGACGGGATGGGGAAAAGGCGGACTGCATACTGCTCTACAGCCCCCAGGATGTGCGGATCAACACCTACCTTATCACCAACAGCGCCGGCGAGGAGGAAAAACGGGACGAAAGGCAAATTGAGCATAACCTGGAACTCCTTAGGCAGATGACCTTCTACGCCACCAGTTCCGACTGCCTCCGGGGCCGTTTCCTTTCCTACTTTGGGGAGGCCGCCCCCCATTACTGCGGCAACTGTTCCAACTGCCTTACCCAGTACGAAAACGTTGAGGTTACCCTGGAGGCCCGGAAGATCCTCTCCTGCGTGTACCGGCTTAAGGAGCGGGGGAGGCTCCTGGGTAAGACCATGGTGATCAACATACTCCGGGGAAGCAGGGACAAAAAGATACGGGACACGAAACTCGACACCCTCAGCACCTGGGGCATCATGGCGGATTCCGGCCCCCACCGTATCAGGCTCATCATTGATTACCTGATCGACCGGGGCTACCTCCAGCTTCAGGGGGCTGAGTACCCGGTGCTGTCCCTCTCCCCCCGGTTTCGGGAGATCATTTCCGGGCAGATACCCCTTACCCTAAAACTTCCCAGGGAACCGGAACTTCCCAGGGAACCGCGGCCTTCCGGGGAGCCGGAGCTTTCCGGAACCCCGCAGCCTTCCGGGGAACCAAAGCCTTCCGCCGGAACAGCCCCAGCCGCCGGAGAATGGGACGAGGCCCTCTTTACCAGGCTTAAGGAACTGCGGAAAGACATTGCCCGGGAAGCCCAGGTTCCGGCCTATATCGTCTTTTCCGACGCGGCCCTTCGGGATATGTGCCGGAAACGGCCCGCCAGCCCCTCGCGGTTCCTGGAAGTTTCCGGGGTGGGCCCCGCAAAACTGGAAAAGTACGGGGATGCCTTTATCGCCCTTATCCGCGCCCATCCGGAAAACGGGACAACCCAACACATTGAACTTGACGGGGAAGGGAAGGGGTTACCATAATAAATTTATGATAGAATCTTCAAAATTATGTAAATATTCTTTCTTTGGCGGATTAATGACGGAACAGATCGACCGTGTTTTCCCCCTGATGGAGCATGAAAATTACGAGGCCGGGGCGGATATTATCCGGGAGGGAGAACAGAACGGCCGGGTGCTTTTTATCATTTCCGGCCGGGTGGCGGTGGTTAAAAAGGGCCTTACCCTGATTGAATTCAGGGAGGGGGAAACGGTGGGGGAGATGGAGGTTCTGGATATGCAGCCCGCCGCCGCCTCTATCCGGGCGCTTTCTCCGGTGGAAGTGGCGAGCCTCTCCCACAACGCCCTTCACGAGGTCTACAAAGAGGATGCCAAAACCTTTGCCATTATCATGATGAACCTGGCCCGGGATCTCTCCCGCCGCCTGCGGAAGATGGACGACCGGGCGGTGGAAGAATCGCCTTACAACGAGTGGAGTTAGGGGCTTACCGCGGCCACACCTTATCCATCGCCTGGGCGGTCATTTTGAGGGTTCCTCCGCGTTTTCCTGTGCGGTCAGCCCAAATACCGCTTAAAAACCTCCGACATTGCCAGATTCATCTTTTGGATTATGTCTTCGGAAAGGCGGCTAATCAGTTCCTTGCTGTCGGAAGGCACCAGATCGCCTTTGAAAAGCTCAAAAATCTCTACTTCAAGGGCTTGCGCTATCCGCGCCAGAACGCCCGGCTTGGGATATTTCGTCCCCCGCTCAACACTGCTCAGAAAAATAATTGAAATACCCGCTTTTTCGGCGAGAACGGCTTGGGTAAAGCCCCTGCGAGACCGTAAAAACTTGATATTTTTGCCTAACGTGGCTTTTACAGCCTGCCCGTCCATGCCGCCTCATGTCCCCTCAAACTTCCTTTATTTAAATATAACCCGGCCGTATTGACAAAAATCTAATAGGAATATACTATGCCGTAATGGAATACTTATGTTTGTTTAATCATTCAAAGGGTATGGATGTGATACCGGCGGAAGGGGGCGGCGGCGCGATGGCGGGGGAAGCGGGTGTATTTCGCGGTGCGCCGGGAGTCCGGCACCGGAGCCCTCCCATGCAACAGGTTCCTATGCAACAGACTGCGTGCAACACTAAGAAGGCAGACATGAGAAAATTTAACCGCGGAGTTACACAGAGTTTCACGGAGACAGAGAGGAATAAGCCTGAATTGATGACAAACCCTCCGTGTTTTCCTGTGCGCTCAGCCCAAATACCGCTTAAAAACCTCCGACATTGCCAGATTGATAGTTTTTGCGAGATCTTCGGACATATGATTCAGCAATTCTTTGCCTTCACCGGTAGCAAGATTCTCTAAAAAAAGCTCGTTGACCTCCACGCCCAGGGCGTTTGCTATTTTTGACAGCATATTAGGCTGGGGAAATTTGATGCCCCGTTCTATATTGCTTAAAAAGTTAATAGAAATGTCCGCTTTTTCGGATAGATCGGCCTGGGAAAGCCCCCTTCTGGCCCGTAGTACCTTGATATTTTTACCTAAAGTATCCTTTATGGCCTGTCCGTCCATGCCCCATAACCCCTGTAAGCTCCTTTATTGAATTATACTTTGCCTATATTGACAAAACCCAATTAGAACAATAGACTATATCCCTGATAGGGTTTTAAACGGTTTTTACCGTTTCTTTGTCGGGGACTATGGGAAAACTTATATCCGCCCTTGACGGCGGTCATTTTGAGGGTGTCCTCCGCGTTTTCCTCTGCGCTCAGCCTAAATACTGCTTAAAAACCTCCGCAATGGTCAGACTGACATTTTTGGTGATGTCCTCGGACAGTTTACTCATCGTCTCTTTGCTGTCCGAAGGTACCAGATCGACCTTAAAAAGCTCAAAAACCTCCACATCAAGGGCTTTTGCCAGCTTTGAAAGTATGTCAGGCTGGGGAAATTTGATGCCCCGTTCAATAGTGCTTAAAAAAGTAATGGAAATATCCGCTTTTTCAGCTAAATCCGCTTGAGAAAAGCCCATTCTAAACCGCAGAAATTTGATTGTTTTTCCTAAACTGTTTTTTATGGCCTGTCCGTCCATGCCTCATAACCCCTGCAACCTCCTCTATTAAATTATAACTTGCCTATATTGACAAAACTCTATTTGAACTATAGTATAGTACCAATGGTATTTCTTGTGGTTCATTCCGATTTGCAGGTGGGGACTATGGGAAAACGCATATCCGCCCTTGACGGCGGTCATTTTGAGGGTGGAGGCCTCGTGTATGAGAAAACATACACACGGCGGGGACCGCGGCGCGATGGCGGGGGAAGCGGGTGTACTTCGCGGTGCGCCGGGAGTCCGGCACGGGAGCCTTCTCGTACAACAGGTTCCTATGCAACAGACTGCCGGGGCCGGGGAGGGGAGGCCATATACACCCGGAAAGTCGGAAAGAAGTGAGGCTGTTCCAAAACCGTGTGCGTTAGCGCACAGTCAATTAGTTTTGGAACAGGCTCAAGTAACTAATGGTTTTAACAGGGGCCTGAGCCTCTGATTAAAATAAAGAGGAACCCCGGAGACGGTTACATCTTGGAGGATAGGCCGTTTCCGGGGCAAATCTAGATACATAAAAAGTATACCGCTTTTTTTGTATTTAGTCCTCTTTTTGTTGGCCTTTCGTTGGGAAGGCCGAGTTTACGTGAAGGAGGACTCTATGAAGAGGAAGAGTCTGCTTTTTGGTTTACTGGCGGTACTGTCCGCCGTATTGATCTTTACCGGCTGCGCGAACCCCGCAGACGGGTCGAACGGTAGTCCGGGAAAGCCTGGTGATCCCGGTGATCCGGGCGGTATTTTTATTGACGGGACTGTTACAGCTGGGGATCTTGAGAATGCGTTCCTCGATAACAATCTTGTTATCCTGCAATCCGGTGTTGACAGTGTGGAGGGCCTGGTACCCCAAGGTAAAATCCTCAGAATGGGGGGAACTGCCACAGAGGTCGAGGATGGGAAAGAGCTTAAGGTTGACGGTACGCTGGAGATCACGCCTAAGGCGAACCTGACGGCAACCGGGGTCTCCACGGGCGTCCTCAAGGGTACCGGCTCTGTTACGGGCGATGGTATTCTTTCCCTGCCGGTCATAGTAGACGACGGTTCGTTCGACGGCCTCCACTATTTGAGCGATAACATCACGGTTACAAAAAAAGCAGCCGGAGCCACCGTTACCGGCGGAACGGCAACCGATCTGTCGGACGGAGACGGTGTCGCGGGAATCTTTGCCGTGGAGGGTATCAACGATCTTTCGGTATCGGGGATCACCGGTATTGCGACCGCAACCATTCCGGCGAATAAGACGCTGAGGCTTCAGGGAGACGGAAACAAGCTTGCCGCCACCGCCACCTTTGCACCGGCAGGCGCGGTCATCGTAGAGGATGGAGGAGAACTGGCGACCACAAAGGCCGACGGTACCACCGTTTCCAAAATCACCATCGCCGGGGGCGGCAAGCTTGATCTGGCCAAGGCTGATGATAAGGTCAGTTCAAACGTTACCAACAACGGGACGTTTGCTACTGTGATAACAGACGATACCGAGTTCAAGAAGCTGCTGGCCCTGTCCGGAAGCGGTAAGATTGAGAGCGGGGGCCGGGTAGAACCGGGGAGTTACCTCCCCGGAGCCC
>JAISWN010000271.1 GCA_031271075.1 Treponema sp. | reverse complement strand
ACCGCGGGGATGCCCATAAATTGGCATACGTCTATGGCCCGCTTCCCCTCGGCTGCCATGCTGTCGAATTTTTCGACATCGTCAAAGCGCACCGAACTGCCGAAGCCGACCATTTCCAGGTTATGGGCTTTCAGGGCGGCCAGGGTAGCTTCCCTGTTTTCCGGGAAAAACTGCACGATTTCCTCGGCCAGCATCTTGTCCTCAAGCCCCCGGATCTCAATGCCTGAGTACCCCATTTTTTGCGCCTCCTCCAGGATCCTGGCAAAAGACCAGTCCGGACACCCGAGGGTAGTAAAAGATAACTTCATCTGACTCCTTCTAAAAAAAACTAATTATCGAGACTTTCCCAAAACTTCAGTTTTGGGGAAAGCTGCTTTGAATTTATCAACAACCTCGTCCTGGAGGTATGTTGTTCTCCCGGAGCTTCGCTTAATAAAGACTCTGCCGCCGGTAATCTTCCAGCTTCACTTCCCGGGTAAGTTCTTCCCCCTTGATAAAGCGTTCAATTTCATCGACCGCATCCCCAAACAGGCGCTCGTGCCAGATGGAACAATGGCCCCCTATATGGGGGGTACAGGTGACTTTATCATATTTTGACAGGATAATCGAGTCTTCGGAAGAAGGCTCCTGGTCATAAACATCGAGGGAGATATAGATACGGCCCTCTTGGGCGGCCTCAAGGAGGGCATCCTTGTCTACAATAGGCCCCCTGGCGGTATTAACCAGCAGCGCATTATCTTTCATCAGGGAGAACTGCCTGGTTCCGAAGATACCCCGGGTCTTTTCCGTCAGGGTATGATGAATGGTTATGACATCGCTTCTTTGACAGAGTTCGTCCAGGGTAACCGGCTCGCCGCCCAGCTTCCGAGCCACGTCGTCCGGCAGGTATCCGTCGTTCAAAAGGAACCGGCATTCAAAGGGCCGCAGCAAATCTATTACCAGGCGGGCGATAAGGCCCATGCCCACAATACCGATAACGGTTCTGTAGAGGCCCCCGGGCATTTTTTCCCTGGGGTTCGACCATCCGCCGTTCCTCAAAACCGCTTCATACTCCTTTATGCGCCAGACCCCGGCAAGAATATGGGCCATGGTAAATTCCGCCGTGGAACGGGCCAGGGCATAATTTGAATTTACCACCCGGATACCGGAACTAAACAATCCGGGAACCACATAGGGAACCACGGTTCCCGCGCAGTGGGCCAGAAGTTTTAAACGATCCGCCTGCTCAATGACCGCTTCGTCGAAACGGGGGGAACGCCAGGTGCTTAAGGCAATATCTATTTTGCCGATTTCCCCGCAAAGTTCCTGTCCTTCTTCAAGCCACCGGATATTGCCCAGAGCGGATAAACGGCGGAGCCCTTCTTCGTGGAAAATGAAACGGCGCATTTCAGGATTGGGTACGGCTATCAGGAATTCCATGAATATTCTCCTTCCGATTGAAAAAACTTCATTGAAAAAAACTCACCCTTTTATCGCCCCGATCATAACGCCCCGGGTAAAAAACCGCTGCAGGAACGGATAGAGCATCAAAATAGGAGCGGTGGATACGACGATCAGGGCGTATTTGATGATCTCGGCCATGAGGGCGGCCATACTGTCATCCGCGGCGGCGGCGTTGAATTCCACATTCTGATTCAAAAGAAGAATATTCCGCAGAACAAGCTGCAAGGGGAATTTGGAAGGGGTCTGGATGAATATGGAGGCGTTGAACCAGGCGTTCCAATGACCAACCCCATAGTAAAGCACCATTACCGCTAGGGTCGCGCCCGAAAGGGGCAGGAAAATTTTGGTGAGGATCTGAAAATGGGAAGCCCCGTCCAGTTTTGCCACTTCCACCAGACTGTCAGGAACACTGGCAAAGGCGGAACGCAGGATAAGCATATTGTAGGTGTTCACGGCGCCGGGGATGATAAGGGCCCAGAGGGAGTTCATCAAACCAAGGCCCTGGATATTCAAATACATGGGTACAAGCCCCCCGCTGAAGTACATGGTGAAGATCATTACCACCGAAAGGGGCCTGCGGAACAGGCTGTTTTTCAGGCAGAGGAAATAAGCCCCCAGGCAGGTCAGGGTCATGTTGAACATCAAGCCGGCGACAAGAATAATCAGGGTGTTCCGGTAGCCGGAGAGGATCTGGGGGTGCCGCAGCACCATTTTATAAGCGTTCAGGGTAAGGGGCGTTTTGGGCAGCCACATAAGGCCGTAATTCGTCATCAGGGCCGCCGGGTTGCTGAAAGAGGCGATTAAAACGTAGTACACCGGATAGGCGGTAACCAGAATAACAAAACAGAGGAAGATATAATTAAACACGGTAAAAACACTGTACCCGAATCCTTCCTGGCGTAAGCTTGATTTTCTTGCTTTCATTTGAGCCGCTCTTTTTAACATTACCACAATCCTTTCCCGGTTATCCTGCGGCTAATCCGGTTAGCCCCTACCACCAGCAAGAAGTTGATGATCGAGTTGAAAAGCCCGACAGCGGTGGAGAAACTCCAGTTTCCGTTGACCAGGCCCCGGCGGTAGACATACGAAGAAATGACATCGGCGTTTTCCATGACGAAATTGTTGTAGAGCAGAATTATTTTCTCGTATCCCACGTTCATCATCCCCCCTACCGCCAGAATCAGGAGCAGCACAATTGTGGGCGTCAGGGCGGGAAGGGTAACATGAAGGGTCTGCCGCCAGCGCCCGGCGCCGTCAATCCGCGCCGCCTCGTAGAGTTCCATGTCCACAGCCGACAGGGCAGCGAGGTATATGATGCAGTTCCATCCCGCCTGCTGCCAAATACCGGAGATGACATAGATGGGAACAAAAAATTCCTTGATATTCAATAAATTCTGGGTACCCTGGTATCCGAAGATCCTCATTATCTGGACGATAAAGGCCTTCTCGCCGGTAAAGAGATACACCATGGAGCACACCACCACCAGGGAAATAAAGTGGGGCATGTACGAGATGGTCTGAACGGCCTTTTTGAGATAACGGTTTTTTACCTCGTTGATAAGGAGGGCCAGGATAATGGGAATGGGAAAACCGAAGAGGATGCCCGAAAGGCTGATGGTAACCGTGTTCCTTAAAGTGCGCCCGAAATAGAAGGATTTAAAGAAATCCATAAAATGCTTGAACCCGTAATTTGCCGCCCAGGGGCTTCCGAATATCCCCCTGGGGGGAGAGAAATTTTTAAAAGCGATAACAGCCCCGAACATGGGCTTATAGGAAAAAATAAAATAAAAGGCAAGAACCGGAATAACCATTACATAGGCTCCAAGGTTCTGTCCCAGATCTTTTTTCAACCGTTTCTTTAACGTGTCTTCCGGCGGTCTAGAAATCTTCACCAGCCCCATTTCCACCTCCTTGAGGGATACTTACGAAAAAGGGGCGCGCCGCAAGACGCGCCCGCCTTTTCCCGTAAATTCAGGATAGCTTTCCCAAAAGCTGAAGTTTCGGGAAGCCCCTCTTATTTGTTATAAACGTCGTATGATTCCTGGAGGATCTGCAGGAGCCTGTCCATACCCATACTCTTGAGGGTAGCGATATAGGAATCAAACCGGTCAAGGGGGAGAGCGCCGGAAATAAACTGGGCCCGGCATTCTTCAATATAGGTATTGATGTCCGTTACCAGGGCGGCGTACTCGTCGGCATACTTCCCGATGATGGAATTGTTAACGATCCTGTACTTGCTGCCCTCGGACTTGGACCAGGTTTCCATGGCCTGGATCTGCTGGGGAAGGGGGAACCGCTGGCGGCTCATCCGGTCATCCTGGGTAATGGGGAAATTCAAGAGTCCGTAGGTGCGCAGTATCCCGTCCAGGGGCAGGCCCTTGGGGTTTTTCGTCACAAATTCAGTGTAAACAGGATTGTTATCTTTAAAGGCAAATGTTACGTTTTCCTGCCCGAAATTGGCCAGGATGTTTCCCTTTTCGGTATGGAGATAGTTGAGGAGCTTCAGGGCGTTAGCCGGATCCCTGGAGGTCTCCGGGAGGAAACACCAAAAGCTGAAAGTTACCGCGTCGTCGGCGTAGGAATATATCGGGGTAACCCCCTTGGCCGTGGACATGGAAGGTAAGCCCAAGAGGGTAAAGTCCGGGGCGTTATTGGCGGCGTAGGTCATGTTCTGGATTCTGCTTGCGGCGGTGAAGATAAGGCTTGTCTTTCCGCTCAGTACGCTGGCGTGGGCGGTGGGTTCGTCGGTAACCGCGAAGTTGTTATCCAGAAGCCTTTCGGTATAAAGCTTGTTGAAGAAAGCGAGAACGTTTTTATACTGGGGATCGTAGGACCCGTAGTGAACCTTTCCGTTTACGTGGTAGGCGTCCGCCCGGGGGAGCCCGAAGGGGGAGGTAAGGGAACCGCCGGTAAAGATCATCGGAAACCGGTTCCTGGCCGACATGAAGGGGGTTTCTACTCCCAGTTCATCCTTGCTCCTCCTGAGAAACCGGTAAAGCTCATCCGCCGTTTCGGGAGGCGCCATGCCCAGCTTGTCCAGAATCTCTTTGCGGGCCACCAGCCCTATCCATGAACTGTAAATGGATCCGGGCTTCCGGAAGTATCCGGCAAGAGTATAGTGTTTCCCGTCAGGTTCCCGGATAGCTTTGTAAAACTGCGGATCCGCGTTGATATACTTCCAGTAATCCGGCGCGTATTTGGGCAAGAGATCGGTCAGATCCCGGGCAAGGCCGTCCTCGTGCATCTTAAAGCCCCCGCCGGGATAAAAATCTTTACCGCACATAATTACATCCGGCAGGTTACCCCCGGCAAGGTAAAGCATATACGCGTTGTTATCCACCAGTTCTATAAATTCCACGTTGATCCCGGTTTGGGCAATCAGGGCCTTAACTCCGGGGGTGTCGTTATAGGAACTAAAACCGGCGGTATGGATATCCGTATCCGCCCCCCGGGAAATAACGATCTTGGGATTCCCCGGAACCGGATAGGTAACCGGGCCTTCCCCCGCCGAAGCCGCCCCTGTTCCCCCTGGGGCGGGCGCTTCTTTGCCGCCCCCTGCCGCCAGGGGAAGCAGGATCGCCAGAGAAAAAAACAGTACAAAAGTTCTTTTCATAACATCCTTCATAACATCCTTCATAGCAACCTCCATAAAAAAATAGAATTACTCAAGCCCGTTTATCTTGCCACGGGAAATTCCCTGCCCGCAAGGGACAAAATTCCGGAAAAGAGGACACTTTTCCGCAGGGCCTCCGCAGGGCAGCGGGGATTCGGCTTTTTGTCCCGCGGGTGAAAACTGTCCTTTTTGACATCCTTTTTGGCGTTTGGCGTTGCCCTTTTCGTCTTTCCGGTTTATAATTCCCCAAAGATTGGTGAGCGGCGCTTTATGAGAGGTTGAGGATTATGGACCTGAAATTTCGTCAAAGGACGCCCCAATCGGGGGGGGGGGGGTATACGCAAACGGTGGCTCTTTTCTTATTTCATCGTGCTTATCGTCCCCATGGCGGCCTTCCTCCTGGTAACTATCTATACCCGGAAAATTTTCATGGGGGAGATAGTCCAAACCAGCCTTTTAACGAACAGGATCATACAGGCGACTATCGACGAACACCTGACCCGGGGAACGCAGATCGCGGCCAATATCGTCCGGGACAGGCGCTTCCGGGACATTATCCTGAAGGCCAACTCGTGGCAGGACATTGTCCATCAGCAGGAAAAATTCGTAGAGCTTCTGGTGAACTACGGGGATACAGGTCTTGGTACCGACATTCTTATCTATGTGCCTGAACTGGACTACATTTTCACCTCCGGCACGGCAAACACCCTGCCCCATTTGTACGGCGCCGTCAGATATTTGGGATACGGGGATCTTGAGGAAGAACAATGGCGCGACCGGCTGACAGCATACAGCGGCCAATCCCAATTTGTCTCAACACCCTATCTTACCTACAACGAATTTGGAGAGGATTCCATTACCTACTGCGCCAACACCAGGCAACCCTATTTCAGCAACTGTTTTTCCACCGGAATTTTTATCACCATTCCCTACAGGAACATCGAAAGGGTAATCAAGGGAAACAGCGATTCTGTCGTCCTGATTCTTGACGCCGGCGGGTCTCCGGTTTACAGCTTCGGTATGGATACTCCGGATATCAAGGTAAACACGGAAACCGGCGCCGGATCCTACCAGATTATCGGATATCTGGGAAACGAGTATATCTGCACCTACCAGAAATCCAATATCGGCCCTTTTTTCTACGCCATGCTTACCCGGAAAACCTCCTTTTGGAACCGGTATAACGCCGCGGAACGTATCAGCATCGCAACCATTGCCCTGGCCTTCGTCGCGGGTCTTGCCATGTCGGTATACCTCCTCCAGGTAAACTACCGCCCGGTCCGATCGGTGCTGAACATCTTTGACAAGAAAACTCCCGGAGGGGGACAAAACGAGTTCGACATAATCCGCGAGCAGGTTCTTTCCCTCATAAGCGCGCGGGATAAAATGGAAAGCGATCTGGCGCGGCAGGACAGGTTCCTGCGGGAAAATATTCTCTACAGCGCCTTGACCAGAAGCAGGCAGTTTTTGTCCAACGATGATCTTATGGAGAGCATAGGGCTCGACATCAACGGGCGGATCCTCGTGCCGGTAAGCCTCCTGCCTTCCAATATCGAACAGTCCCAGTTGGGCTTTGCCCACTTGGGCTTTGCCCAGTTGGGATTTACCGCGCGGGATCCCTATACGGAAACTCTTTCCCTGCTTCTTGTCAGGACCCTGGAGGATCTGGCCGGGGATGATCTTGATTTTTTTAAAACAAACGTGGAACAGACCACGGTATTTGTCTTTTTTATCAAACCGGATCATGCGGAGGATTTCTACCGGCGTATCCGGTCCGTCATGGAAGAGTTATGCGATTTTTTTGAGAAAAAATATTCACTGGTTTTGGATGTTGTTATCGGCGGCGAGGCCCAAAGTATAGACATGCTTTTCCCCCGCTACCAGGAAATGCGGGCGGTCCATCTGGCAGGTTGCGTCTCCGGGGAACACCGGGTTACGAGGACAAGCCTTCCCGGACGCCCGGCGGGAAACGGGAATCTCTTGACCGATGAGTACGTCCAGTTGCTCCAGGAAGCGATAGACTACCACTCCCGGGACGACGCGCTCAGAATTATCAACGACTACCTGTCCCGGCTGGAGGAAAACGGATACCCCTTTCACATCCTCCGGTATTACGTATACTCATTCGTCAGCGCCCTGATTGACATGGCTCCCCCCTCCCCGGGGGATTCGGGAAACTTACATCTGCGCGAGGCCCTGGAGGCCATAACCGCAAGCGGCAATCAGACCCGGCTGCAGCAGAGCCTGTGGATGTTTATAAAACTGTTATACGCCGATGCGCCGGATACCGCCAGGGGGAATGGGGGCATATTTCCCAGGGTCGATAAATTTGTCAAAGAGCATTACACCGACGGTAACCTCAGCCTTACTATGATCGCGGACAAGGTCGGGCTGTCGGTTAAGTATATATCCAAGCTCTTCAAGATGGAAACCGGACAGGGGCTGCTCAGTTATATCGGCGCCGTCCGTATCCAAAAGGCGAAAGAACTGCTCGGCGAAGGCCGCTATACCCTCAACGAGATTTCCGAAATGGTGGGGTATACAAGCGTAAAAACATTCCGCAGGGTGTTTCAGAAAAT
>JAISWN010000247.1 GCA_031271075.1 Treponema sp. | reverse complement strand
GCCGTCAGGTCAAGCGTAACCCCCGCAGGCACGGTGAGGGCCTTTTTGATCCCCACCCCGCCTGAGAGCGTTACCGTCCCGCCGCTCGCCTTCGCGCTCCCCGCTTTGATCGCGTTGAGTTCCTTCGCCAGTTTCGCCGCCGCCGCCGGGTCCGCGTTGTTGCCGCCGCCCCCTGAATTCGTGGGCGCACTCGCGCACCCCGCCAGAACCAGACCAAATACGAATGCCAGCGCCATTGCCGGCATTCCCCACAAAACTCTTTTCTTTGTCATAGTACCCTCCTATGGTAAATTGCCCATCCACTATACGGATGGGCTTTGCGTATAAAGCCCGCCGGCAATATAAACCCCCATACCGGCGTTTCTTTACATCGCGCAGGCGGCGTAAAATACCTGTTGCTAAGTCCGGGCGGCCGCCCCTCCCAATGCCGGGCAGCGTCCCGCCCTATACCTGGGCGGTCAGGCGGAATTCCGACTTCATTTCCCGGACCCCTTTCAGGACATGGCTTGAACCTTTGGGCGAACTCATCGTGGCAACCCGCAGGAAGTAGTCCGCACCAGGAAAACCGTGGAAACGCCCTCAAGTCAGATGCCTGTCTATGCAGCCTTGTCAGCATACCCCAGAAAAGACATACTCTAATAGACACCGGTTTTTCAAAGATGCCGGCAGGGGATAGAGATAGTAGTCAATGAATTTGCTGAACAGGTTACGGGAAGAACGCCGGATGAGGCTCAAAGGAGGAATTTACCATCTTACCCAGATAAAGCTTTGCTATAACTCCAACCGGATTGAAGGCAGCCGGTTAACGGAAGAACAGACCCGTTACATTTACGAAACGAATACGATTAATACCGAGATCGGTAAGGCCGCCAATGTCGATGATATTATTGAAGCCAGAAATCACTTTGCCTGTTTCAATTACATCCTTGATGTTACCGAAGATCGGCTGTCCGAAGATACTATTAAGGAAATTCACCGGCTCCTCAAGTCATCGACAAGCGATTCTGAAAAAGACTGGTTTAGGGTAGGCGATTATAAGACGATGCCCAATATTGTTGGAGACCGCGAGACAACGCCACCGGATAAAGTAAAAGGGGCTGTCCGGGGCCTGTTGCTTGAATATTCACAAAAAGATGCGGTTTCCCTGGAAAACATAATCCGTTTCCATCATGACTTTGAGAGCATTCACCCGTTTCAGGACGGCAATGGCCGTGTCGGCAGGCTGATTATGTTTAAGGAATGTTTGAAACACGATATAATCCCGTTTATCATAGACGAAGAACATAAGAACTATTATTACCGCGGTTTGCGGGAATTCAAAGACACGCCGGGATACCTGATTGACACCTGCCTTTCATCGCAAGATCGCTATAAGGAATACCTGGCCTATTTCCACCTGGGGGAGGATATGCCGGTGAAAGAACAAAAAGAACCTCCGGCAGGGGACAACGATTTGAGCCGTTAGTCCGTTTTACCGCCTCCCCTCCCTTATTATCTGTGAGATGAAATAACCTCATCCCCCCTCAATACCGCCGTTGAACTATACAGATACCTATACTCCCGTTTTAATTCCCCGTCATAATAATACTTGTCCTTGTGCCAATGGCCGCAGAACCAGCCCTTACAGGCGATCATACCGTCTATCTTCTCATTTAAGGCTGCCACCTCGTCAAAGAATTTGGGGAAATACCGGTCCGCATTGTTTTGAAACAACGCCTGGTTAATCCGGCTCGGCCCGGTGTGGGACAGAACATAGTCAAACCGATTACTCCGTTTAAGCAGCTTCATAACCGCTTCTTTTTCTTCCCCGGACCAGTATTCGTTTTCCCACCAGCTTATCCCCGCCTTGCGAAATGCCTGATCAATCGAAAGAGCGCCGCCCAATACCAGGAAAGTGAAGCCGCCGATTGTATAGACTTTTCCCCGCTTCAAATAGGCTACAAAGGGTTTTTCATTAACAAGAATGACCTTCTCCCCGATTCCTATATCAATTTCCGGGAGGTCCTGCCTGCCGAGGACCGGTTCATGGTTTCCAATGACGCAGAGAAGGGGAAACGGCCTAAAGGCAAGTGTTTTATAGATATAGGCATCCCCCTTTTTGTTTCCGGGCCACAAAAACCCGCCGTCTCCCAGAATGACGTGATACCGTATCTCATTGAACAACTCTTGTCCGTATGCGCCGATCAGCTTCCGCTTGGTTATTCTGGTAAGCTCATTCGCCGCGTTGGCGTGAAAATCGCCGGATAATAACACGGCCATCTGAACCCGCTCCTTTAACCGCCTGTATGGTTCTGTTAGATAATTGTCATTTTATGATTATTCGGATAACTATATCAAAAAGAATATATCACGGACAAGCGATGCGGGTCTTGAAAAGTTTATGATAGGGCTAAACCGGATAGGGATACCATATATTGTGCGTAGGCAAAAAACTGCTTCCATTTCTGAGGGAAGGTCTGTTTCAGGAATAGCTATAGATGGTAGGGGGCGACCCCTTCTTAAAGGTGATTTTTGTGAGGGCATAGGGACCGGTGGATAAGGTTTGTTCATATATTTTACCTGCCTGTGTTACACTCGTTCCATGGAAAGTGTCAAAAGGGAAAGCGTTAAAGGCAAGAATGTGCTTGTTACCGGGGGGGCCAGCGGCATAGGCCGTCTCAATTCCGGGGCAGGGGCGGGAAAGCATGAGGGAAAACGAAGCTTCCCTTTCCTTTGAGCGGGATATGGCCGCCGCCCGGGAAGCCCAGGCGGTTTGGGGGGAAACCCCTTACCGGGAGCGGGCTGGCCGCATCAGGGAAGCGCTCCGCTACCTGGGGCGCCGTATCGATCAGGTGGTAGAGACGATCCACCGGGAAAACGGCAAACTCGAACTGGACGCCCTTGCCGCGGAGGTGCTGCCGGCCCTTATGGCCGGGGGCTACTACATCCGCAAAGGGAAAAATTTCCTCGCCCCAAGGCCCATAAGAGGGGGAAACCCCCTGATGTTCAACAAGCGGAGCCGCCTGATCTACCGGCCCTACGGGGTCATCGGTATCATTTCCCCCTGGAACTACCCCTTCGCCATACCTTTTTCCGAAGCGGTAATGGCCCTGCTGGCGGGAAACGCGGTGTTCCTCAAGGTAGCCTCCGACACGCTTGCGGTAGGCCGCCTCCTCAAGGAGCTATTCAGCCCCCTGCCTCCCCATGTTTTTAACTATTTTGAGATGCCCGGCCGGGAGGCGGGGCCCGCCCTTATCAAGGCCGGGGTGGACAAGCTCTGTTTTACCGGTTCCACCGCCGTGGGGCGGGAACTTATGTCTCTGGCGGCCCCAAGGCTCCTCCCCCTGGTACTGGAACTTGGGGGGGCGGACGCGGCGATTGTCCGGGAGGATGCGGATCTGGACCGGGCCGTTGCCGGTATCGTGTGGGCGGGCTTTTCCAACGCCGGCCAGTCCTGCGGCGGGGTTCAGCGGGTTCTGGTTCACCAGGCGGTGTACCGGCCTTT
>JAISWN010000229.1 GCA_031271075.1 Treponema sp. | reverse complement strand
ATTGAACAACTCAATCATACTGATATTTACAAAAAGCTATTTGGAGAATATTTGAAAAACCGATGATTGGATACACCAGATCATGAGGGTCCTTACGCATAACGAAGCTGTTGAAAAACCACCGCGTTTGAAAATCGCGCTGCTGAAACTCGCATAAACAGGCGCTTTTTAAACAGCGAAAATCCAAAAAGGAAAGTTTTTTGACAACTTCAACAGGCTTGTTAGCGCTTCGCCGCCAGTAGGCCCATCGGCCTTCGCAACGGCTAGGTCATTCCGCTACGCTCCATTCCCACGCCTCCCTCACCCACATTTGGGTGGTACGAAACCCTACGGGTTTCTTTATGGTGCTGCCCAAACTAAACATACAGCCGAAATGTTACGCGAAATGGGCGCTAAAATTTGTTGAAAATATTATATAAAAAGACTTAACAAAAATCAGATTGTACCGATAATAAGGGCAACTTGTGAAAGACAGGATAAAACATGAAAAAAGCTGCTTTTGTATTTTTAGAGGTTTTTATAAGTTTTCATGTATATGCCCAAATTAGTGTAGACAATATTTTACATTCTATATTCAATAACACAGAGCCTAAAAACGCTATTATTGAAGTAAGAGAGAAAATGTTTATTGCACAAACAAATGACATTTATTTAAATTCAGAGGATTATTTAGGAAAAACAATAAAATTAGAAGGCTTGTTTTCGATAGAGGATTTTCCTTGGCAGGAAAGACCATTTTATTATGTATTACGTTTTGGTCCCGGCTGTTGTGCTTATGACGGAAGTGCTGGCTTTGAAGTTGTGTGGGAATCAAGTATTAAACCAAACGCAATATACCCCAAAGATAATGATTGGGTTGAAGCTATTGGAATTTTGAAGGCTTTTAGAGATGGAGGTATTTATATTGCATTAGCAACACTTACTGTATTGGATAAACGTGGTGCCGAATTTGTGCAACAATAAAAGATAATGAAAGGCATATTGTATAGGAAAAATAAATACATTTATAAACAATCAATTTCTATTAAGATGATTAGCGAAGGAAAAATATACAAATAAAAATTATTATACCAGAGATCAAAAGAAATATAAAAGAATTAACGACCCCAATTCCGATAATACCCCGCCAAAGAAGGTCCCGCCGTCTTTTCCCCCAGGACTTCTATCTTTGCCACTTCCACCGTCAATGCCCCATGGTCATCTACCGCTTTCCCATACACGACCAAAGGCCGCTGGTCAAATAATAGGGTGTGGTATTTGTCATATACCTGGGGGAATATCACCGTTTCGTACATCCCTGTTTCGTCTTCAAAACTTAAAAAAGACATGGTAAGCCCGTCCTTGGTCCATACTTCTTTTTGCGTAATCGGCCAGCCGATAAGTTTTATATTACTTCCAAGATATTTCGGAAGCCAAACCGCCTTTATCCGTTTGAAGGCTGCCGGCTTGTCCTTCCACAGGGCGAGGGGATGGGCATTCCGTAGAAATCCTAGTGCGGTGTATTCTTCCCATAACTCATCAGGGCTTATTCTCTTTCTAGTCCCGGTCAGAACTTCCGCGCCAACGCTTCGGCTATGCCCCTCCGCCGCGAACAGATCGTCCTGTCCTTTCGCTCTTGCCCCGGCATTGCCTTTGAGGAGTTCCCGCGCCTGCATGGTCCGTGCAAGGCCGCCGGAAATGCTATCAAACACCCCGGCAGGGCAGAGGGCGGTTATGTCGTCCCGCCCGATCCGCACCCTCCGGCTGAAATCTTCCAGGGATTTGAAATCTCCGCGCTGTTCACGCTCTGTTATTATAGTTTCCGCTCCGGATTTGGATAATCCCTTTACCGCCATAAGGCCGATGATTACCCGTCTCACCGCGCCGTAGTATTTCCACCGGGAAGCGTTTATGTCAGGCCCCTCCGTCCAAAGCCCCATGCGGCGGCACTCCGCAATATAGGCGTGGGGCCGGTAGTATCCCCCCTGGTTGCTCAGAACGGCGGACATGAATTCAGCCGGGTGGTGAACACGGAGGTACGCAGACTGAAACGACACCATGGCGTAACTCGCGCTATGGGGTTTGCAGAAAGAGTAACCGTCAAAACTCAGCATCATGTCCCAGATCTGTTTGGTGGTTTCAGCGTCTACGCCGTTTCGTTTACATCCTTCAAAAAACTGTTGCTCATACTGTGCCAGCTTTACGTTCCCCGCCTTTTTCGCTATCACCTTCCTCAATCGATCCGCCTCTACTTCGTCAAAACCCGCCAGGGCTACCGCCGCCTTACTCACGTCCTCCTGGTAACAAAGAATTCCATAGGTTTCATCCAGGATATAGGCGAGCCGGGGATGAAGCGGTTTCCAGACCCCGCCCTTGAGCCTTCGCACATACTCATTGATAAAACAATTCGCCGCGGGCCGGATAATGCTTGAATGAATAACGATATGCTCGAAATCCCCCGCCCCGGTCTTTTTCTGTAACTGCCGCATGGCGGGACTCTCGATATAAAAGACCCCCATCGAATCCCCATGGGCCAGGGCCGCTATCGTTGCTTTGTCCGCCGAGGGCCGCCAGGTATCCCGGTCAATCACGATCCCCTGTTCCGCCAGATTCCCCAGGGTATCCCGGATTACCGCGAGGCTCCGGTTCCCGAGCAAGTCAATCTTCACGAATCCCGCCGCTTCCGTCCCTTCCTTCTCCCAGGCCAGGAGGGGATACCCGTCTACCGATTTTTCTATCGGCGCGTAATGCCGTATCGGGTCAGGAGTTATTACGAGGCCCCCGCAGTGCATGGACATACCCCGGGGAAGCCCTTCTATCTTTTGCGCGATACTGAATATCTCCCGCCATTGGCTTCCGGCGTCCGCCTTTTCCCCCAGGTCAAAGAGTTTCCGTTCCAGCCGGGAAACCTCCCCGTCCCCGAAACCATACGCCTTGGCGGTTTCCCGCAGGGCGGACCGGGGCCTGAAAAAAGTGTGGTTAGCTACGCGGGCGCAGTTTTCCGGGCCAAACTTTTCTATTACCGCCTTGATCAAATCGTCCCGCTCGTCCCAGGCAAAGTCCACGTCAATGTCAGGCGGATCGGGACGAGCGGGATTAAGGAAGCGTTCAAAATAAAGGTTGTACGCGAGGGGGTCCACATTGGTAATTCCCAGGGAATAGGAAACAATGGAAGCCGCCCCCGATCCCCTTCCACAAGTACGGGGAGATAGTTTTACAATATCGTCCATGACAAGGAAATACGGGGCAAATCCTTTTTGCCCGATAATCCCCAATTCGTATTCTATGCGCTCGATCTCCCCGTCCCCCAATTCCCCGTACCGGAGGGCGGCCCCTTCATACACCCGCCGCCGTAATTCCCCCGCCGCTCCGTCAGCGCCGCCCGTCCCGTACCCCGGAAAGATAAAGCCGTCGAATAATTCATGGTAGGCACACTCTGCCACAATCTCCGCCGTCCCCCGCAACGCTTCGGGCCATGACCGGAGCCGCCGGTCCAGTTCGCTTTCCGGCAGGAGCAATCCCGTTTCTTCCGGTACGGCATCCCCCGCTGCCAGGTTTCCTACCGTCTTGTTCAGCCCGATGGCCCGCAGCGCCCGGTGAACCCGGTAGTCTTCTTTTTCCAGAAAGAGGGAATCGTCAAGAAAGGCGAGGGGAAGGTTATGCTTCCGGCTGGAGCTTACGGCGCGGGAGGAAGAAGGGGTTATGGCCCCATAAAGCCGCTTAACTTTCCCCGCTAATGTTTCCAGCGCTTCTTCATTCCCTGTAGCGATAGAAAGACCTGCCGATTGTTCGCTGAGGAGGGTAGCCGGGTTATAGTTTTTAGCGTCCATGTTCCGCAGGGTTAGCAGTTCACACAGCCGGGAGAACCCGGTTTTGTTTTGGACGAAACAATAGATTGGGCCTGTCCGCTCTTTCCCCTGTTCAGGCGGGACCGTTAATGCCGCCCCGATAACCGGCCTCATTCCCTGTTCCTTCGCCGCTTCTATGAAAGTATGGACCCCGTAGAGATTATCCCTGTCGGCAATGCAAAAAGCTTCCGTTCCCAGGGACCGGGCCGCCGCCGCCAGCTCCCCCGGTTTGCGTACCCCGTAGAGGAAGGAATAGGCGGAGGCGAGACCAAGCCTACCGTGCATATCCCGCCATTGGAGAAGGCAAGGCGATTCCCGGCCCTTTCCTTGAAGCGGCCAGCACAAGCCCCGTGGTAACGGCATTTATCCCATACCGCCCCCGTATGGCGTCCGCCGCTTCCTGTAACCGCCGCTGCCGGGCGTCCCCCTCCGGCACAAACAGATCCGGTTCCCATCCCAGGGGCCGCAAGTCCCCAGGCTCAGGGTTAAATCCCGTATCCGTATCCGCCGCTTCACTATCCACTTATATAGCCGTTCCGCCGCTTCCCCTATCTCCCGGTCCAGGATTAAAAGCCGCTTTCCCCGCTCCTCCCCCTGTTCCATAACGCCGTCAGCGTATGACGCCATAAGCAATATTTTTCCCGCGCCCAGCTTTTCCCGCCGCATAGCTATCCCGGCGTTTTCCGCCAGATACCCCAATGCCCCCCGGATAACTTCAAACTCAATCACGTCTTCCTCAAAATCAAGCCGCCGCTCTATGGGTCCCGGCCCGTTCCCGTCCCCGGCATGAAGCACCCGGCTGTCGTCCAGCCCCCGCGCCGTGTCCCGGAGCAGAAGCCCCCGCCGCCCGAACAGGGCCAGGGTTTCCCCGTCCCCCAAAGCCGCCAGTTCCCCGATTTCCCGGAACCCAGTGGCCGCGATGGTTCGCAACAGGGAAGGCCCCAGCCCCGGCAACAGCCGTATGTCCTGGTGTGCTAAAAACGCCGCCTCATCCCCCCGCCGGATGTGGATGAGGCCCGTAGGCCGGATAGTCCGGGTCGCCACCTTCCCCATCAGTTTGTTCCCAGCCGCCGCCGTCGCGGGGCAGAGCCCGGTATCCGCTAAAATCTCCTTGAGGACCCGGCTTGCGCAGTCCACCGGAACCCCGAAAAGCCCCGTAGTTCCCGTAATATCCAGATACCAGTTTCCCCGTGAATCGTTTTGGAACGCCGGGGCATACCGGGAGGCGATTTTTTCAGTAGCCGAATTACAGTTTCTATACGCCGGAGGATCGGGGGGCCACCGTAACCAGGTCCGTTGCCTTCCGCTCCGCCAGGGCCAGGGCCATGCCGGGGACTATCCCCGCTTCTATCGCTTCAGGCGACACATCCGCCGCCACCGCCCGGCCCCCGCTGGCTCCCCGGATGACGAAAGGACGCCCCCGCAGCCCCTTGTCCAGAACGGCGGCCACCCCCGCCATGAACCCTATAAAATTGAGGTGGATTATATCGGGCATTCCCCATTTCCTTCCCCCACATCCCCGCCCCGCAAGAGTCCCGCCTTCTCCAATATCTTTGCCAGGGTCTGGGCGTTTTCTACCGCCTGACCCCTGCGGTGGTTGTTAAAGTACACCAAAACCCGGTCCGCCTTAATCACAATTCGCCGAATCCGGTCCTCCCAGGCTTCCAACTCCTTGTCCGAGTAAAGGTAATCATACCGGGCCGCCGCGTCGGACCCCCACCACGCTTCCTTGTTCCGCCCGTGGAGCCGGATATAGGCCAAAGAAGAAGTAGCCACGTCCGTATCCGGGGGGAGGCCCTTCAAATCAGGCATATCCAGGGAGGCCAGAGCCGCTCCCCGTTTTCGCAGGCCCTCGATGACCCTGGTGTTTATCCAGTCGGCGTTACGGAACTCCACCGCAGACGGCACGTCCTTAAAATAGGTTAAGAGCTAGTCCAGATACCGCCGCTGGTCCGGTTCATAATGGAAAGAGAACGGGAATTGAAACAGCACCGCCCCCAGCCTCCCGGTTTCCAGCAGGGGTTCAAGGGCCGTAAGGTAGGTTTTCGCCTCTCCCTCCCAGGCCCCAGCGTTTACCCGGTGGGTAAGGGTTTCATGGGCTTTAATTGAAAAAAAAAGGCCGTCCGACCCTTTCTATCATGCCCTCAAGCTGCCCGGCGGTCAGCATATGATAATACGGCTGGTCCAGTTCCAGTGTAGGGAACATCCGGGCATAATAGGCGAGAAAATCCTCTTTTTTAGTCCCCTCTGGGTGTAACCGTTCACGGCACAATTGCACAAAATCAGGAAACATGGTAAAAAGGGAGCATGGACGGGGAAGATTTACAAAGATTAGTCGAAAAACAGGCGAAAATCATCCGCGAACAGGCAC
>JAISWN010000153.1 GCA_031271075.1 Treponema sp. | reverse complement strand
CGGGGCTGAATCTCACGGTCAGCCCGTTCGCCAATCTGGTCAAAATCGCGCAATTGCGCCTTCAGTAGTCCCCGTCCCATGCCTCATTTTAGCATATTTTCCTAAATGTAAAATTGCTGCTGCGTAAGGAGCCCATCTTGATCATTTCCCGGCGCTTTGAAAGTAAACGCCGATGCCCTGGGCCGGAGATAGGGAACTGTGCGCAGTTTCTGCCGCCCTTCCCCCAGAACCCCAAATTTGCTATTCTTTCCCCATGGCAATTGATGTTCAGAACACCGTAAAGAATCTCCATCCCCTGGAGATACGGATCATTCTCTCCTACAAAAAAGACGACAGCCTTACGGTTGAGAAGGTTGAAAAGGATCTGGGGTTCAAGAGCGGAAACGGAAACCAGGCCCTGTCCTGGCTTGCCGGGAAGGGCCTGGTGGCCGAAACCAGCCGCCGGAGGGAAATTCTTTACGAACTGACCGATCTCGGCCGTTCCTGGAAGGAACAGGGCAGCCCGGAGGAGCGGATCCTCGAACTGGCGCGGATCAAGAGCGGCCTCCGGCTGCCGGAGATCGCCGATACCCTCAGGCTGGACAACAAGGATGTGGGGAGCGCCTTTGGGAACCTTTCCAAACTGGGCGTTCTTGCCATGGACGGAGAGAAGAAAGTATTTGTGGCCCTTTCCCCGGAACAGCTTGAAAACGGCCGTCCCGCCCGGGGCCCAGGGGCGGAACATTTCGCCCTGGTTCGATCCCTTTTGGACAGGGCCGCTGAAAGCGGGCAGATCGCCGAGGCCGGGCTTTCCCCGGAGGAAAAGGCCGTTTTGGGAGGCATGGCCAAGAAACGCGGCGCCGCCGATGCCCCCTTCCGTCAGGTGGACAGGGATACCGTGGCCTTCGGCTTTACCGTGGAAAGCGACGGTTCCGTCCCCGCCGAGGCGGTGGCCGCGGCCCTGAGAGAGGCGGGGATCAGCGGCGACGAGATCGGAACCCTTACGGCGGAGATGCTGGAAAGCGGTTCCTGGAAGGGTAAGTCCTTCCGTTCCTACAATGTCAACGTGCCTCCCGCCCGGCTTATCCCCGGACGGACCAATCCCTACGCCAAATTCCTGGAAGACGTAAAGGACAAACTTGCCTCTCTGGGTTTTGAGGAATTCGACGGCCCCCTGGTGGAAACCGAATTCTGGAACTCCGACGCCCTGTTTATGCCCCAGTTTCACTCCGCCCGGGATATCCACGACGTGTACCGTATCGCCGGGCCGGAGATCCCCGGAACGCCGCGTAAGGACGAAGGGGCCTATGCCAAGGCCATTGAGGAGCCCTGGCTTTCCAACGTGGCCGCCGCCCACGAGAACGGCGGGGAGACCGGCAGCAGGGGCTGGGGCTACCGGTTTGACCGGGACTTCACCCGCCGGCTTATCCTCCGCAGCCAGGGCACGGTGCTTTCCGCCAAGACCCTTCCCAAGGCCAATATCCCCGGCAAATACTTCGGTATCCTCCGCTGTTTCCGCTACGACAAGGTGGACGCCACCCATCTTTCGGACTTCTACCAGACCGAGGGGATAGTTCTCGGCGAAAACGTAAACCTCCGTACCCTCCTGGGAATGCTGGAGATGTTCGCCCTTGAAGTCGCCGGGGCCAAGGAGGTGAAGTACGTTCCCGGTTACTTCCCCTTCACCGAGCCTTCGGTAGAAGTCCACATCCGCCATCCGGTGCTGGGCTGGTTTGAACTCGGCGGTTCCGGCATCTTCCGCCCCGAAGTTACCGGATCCTTGGGGATCCATGTCCCGGTGGCCGCCTGGGGCATCGGCATAGACCGCATGGCCCTCATGGCCCTGGGGCTCAACGACCTTCGGGAACTCTTCAGCTACGACGTGGAGAACGTGCGCCTGCGGCGGACTTTAGACCAGCGGAAAGAACCGGCCTCATGATCCGGCGGAAAATGCCCATCGGGATTCAGGATTTTGAGAAACTCCGTATGGGAAATTATATTTATGTGGATAAAACTGCCTATATTTACCGGCTGGCCGAGTATGACAGCCCTTATTTCCTCGCCCGTCCCCGGCGTTTCGGCAAGAGCCTCTTCCTTTCCACCCTCAAAGCCTATTTTGAGGGAAAACGGGAACTCTTTGAGGAGGCCCCCGGACGATCCGCCCTGGCCATTGCCGGTCTTGAAAAGGACTGGGTAAGGCGCCCGGTTTTCCATTTTGATTTTGCCTCCGGGGTTTACACCGATACGGCGAAGCTTTTGTCTTCAATTGATTTTGCCCTGCGCGGCCTGGAGGAACAGTGGGGCGAAAGCCATCCGAATGATACCCCCCCGCTCCGGCTTTTGGGTCTGATCCGCCGGGCTTACGAAAAAAGCGGGAACAAGGTGGTGGTTCTGGTGGATGAGTACGACAAGCCCCTGCTTGAAACCATAGACAAGCCACCGCTTAACGAGGAGATGCGCGGGATCCTCAAATCCTTTTACGGGGTTCTCAAGCCCGCCGATCCCATGCTCCGTTTCGCCTTTCTCACCGGGGTCACTTCAGACCCTAATGGGTCTGCATTTTCCCAAGTAAGCATATTCAGCGATCTCAACCAACTCTGGGACATCAGCATGGAAGACGCCTACGCCGGCGTCTGCGGGATTTCCGCGGAGGAACTCACCGGAACCTTTGGGCCCGACATCGAGACCCTGGCGGAAAAGAACGGCAAAACCTACGATGAAGCGCTGGCGGAGATGCACAAACGCTACAACGGCTACCACTTCTCCCCCGGCAGCGAGGGGATCTTCAACCCTTTCAGCGTCCTAAACACCCTGGTAAAGCGCAGGTTCGAGTACTACTGGTTCAAGACCGGGACTCCGACTTTCCTGGTAAAGACCCTGAAGGAAACGGGCTTTGATCTCCACCGGTTCAGTGAGGGGATCAGCATCTCCGCCCAGTTCGTCAACGATTACCGGGCGGGAAGTAAAAACCTGACGCCCCTGCTCTACCAGAGCGGCTACCTGACCATCAAAGACTACGACCCTGAATCGGAGTGCTATACCCTGGGCTTTCCCAATCAGGAGGTGCGTTACGGCTTCCTCCGGGAACTGGCCCTTCTCTATACCCCCAGCCTGTATGAGAGCCAGGATTTTGACATCCTTGGTTTTCAGGAAGATCTGTGCCGGGGGGACGCGGAGGCTTTCATGAACCGTCTGAGGGCTTTCATCGCCTCCATACCCTATGACTTGAAGTACGACGCCGAAAAGTACTACCAGAATATCTTTTACTGACCAGGCAATAAATATATTGACATATGGTTTGAATAATGATATAATTTGGGAATGGAAAAGCAAGACGGCAGGAAGCTGAGTAAAACCGCTCTGGAAGAAAGAAGAAGAATCA
>JAISWN010000135.1 GCA_031271075.1 Treponema sp. | reverse complement strand
GCCTCCCGTGATATAGACCGCGGGTTTACCTACAAAGTAGGATTACCGCATATAACACAGGAGGCACAAGGAATGAAGGAAGTATACTACGTAGGGCTGGATGTCCACAAGGACAGTATTCAGAGGCGGTACTGGACAATCGGAAGAAGGAACCGGTTTTGGCGAAAGGGCTGCCCAACCGGGCGACGAGGATCGTGAAGGAACTGGCAAAGTACCAGGAGAAGGGGGAGGTGCAGATAGCCTACGAAGCAGATCTTATGGGGCGGTTTATAGACGAAAAACTTAAAGATTTGGAGAAGAACCCCTGACAAAGGCCATAACCTAAAAAAGGAGTATCTATGAGCAATGATTTCTCCCCTTCTTCCGAGGCCGAATTCCTGACCTTTTCCACGACCTTCAGCGCCGGGACGACCACCCACGGGCCCTGCCGGGCATCCCCGCCGCGCTCGCAAACACCAACGCCACCAAGCACATTTTGTCGTAAACAGCCGAAACGGCACGAATCAAAGCGGTCTTAGTATAACCGGCCTGCCGGAAACCGGCGGCTTACTCCACCGTAAAGGCGACCTCCGCCGCCTCCCCGCCATTCCGCACCGACAGGATGTGGCGTCCCGGTTCGGAGGGGAGGTAGAACAGGAAGGGCCGGTTTACCGTAAAGCGCGCGCCCCGGTAGTCCGCGAGGAGGGTATCCTCGTCCCCGCCGATAACCTCCACGGGGATCTCGTCCCTGCCGATACCGGGGCTCCGCAGGAACACAAAGCCGTCCCGGGGGCTGATGATCTCCAGAGGCCGGGAACCGTAGTCTATCCGGCCCTGGCGCGGCAGGGCGGCGAACCAGGCCTGGTATTCCGCCGGGTACACCACGGTGGAATCCCGGTGCCAGGAACAGGGTTCAAGCCCGGTCCCCCGGGTCGTGTATTCGCTTACCACCGACAGGCAGGCTTCGGTGGGTTCCATGCCGGAAAGGGCGCAGACTCGGCGCAGGACCCAGCCCCCGGGTTCGGGGAAACCCGGCGCGGAAGCGGGGGAAGCGAGACGGTTTTGCAGATAAACCAGGGCGTCCCGCACGATGGCGGCGGGAACGGAGCTTCCGGTCTTGCCGATCACCGTTTCTCCGGTGAAATTCCCCATCCATACCGCGGCGGTGTACCGGGGGGTGGCGCCCAGGGCCACGATACTCTGGTACTGGTTTGCCGTACCGGTTTTAAAAACGATGGGGAAGGAGGCCCGGAAATTCCGGGAATTGCCGAAGGCCAGGGTCCGGGCCTCCCGGTCGGAGAGGAAGGAGCAGATAAGCCTTGCCGTATCGGCCTGGTAAATCCGGCGCGGGGCCCCGCCCCCGGCAAGGGGCTTTTCAGGATCCCGGGCTTCCCAGCTTAGGGGTATCAAAAGGCCGTCGTTGGGGAACACGCTGAATGCCCGGACAAGTTCCGCCAGGCTTACCGGGGCGTTCCCCAGGGCAAGGCCCAGGCCGGCGTCTTCCGCGGATCGTTCCAGGGAGGCGAAACCCAGATCCAAAAGCAGGCCGGTGTAGTTCCGCACCCCAAGACGGTAAAGCAGAGAAACCGCGGGGATGTTGAGGCTTGAGGCCAGGGCGGAACGGAACAGCATGGGGCCGTTAAAACGGTTGTTGAAGTTCTGGGGGATGTACAATTCCGATTCCCCAAAGTTCATAGGCACATCGGCAAGCACGTCGGTGGGCTTAAAGCCGCTTTCCAGGGCCATGGCGTAGAGAAAGGGTTTCATGCTGCTGCCCGGCTGGTTCAGGGCAAGAACCCCGTCTATCTGCCCCGCCGCCTCAAGGTTGTCATAGTCGGCGCTTCCCACCCAGGCAAGGATCTCGCCGGTCCGGTTGTCCATCACCAGCGCCGCCCCATTGGTAAGCCGGGAACCGTAGTACCGGGCCACGTTCCCGGAGATAAGCCCCTCAAGGTAACGCTGCAGGGAAAGATCCAGGGAAAGCCGGATTTCCGCCGGGGGCCGGGGCGCGGCGGGGCCTCCCTTTCCGGGTTCCGGTGTCTTTCCGGCCCGCTGGGCCAGGCGGATCAGATGGGGAAATTCGAAGGGATACGCAAAACGCCGGGCCGAGGCGGCGGCGAATTCCCAATCCTGGGGGGCGATGGCTGCAAGGAGAGGCCAGCGGGCAGCGGATTTTTTGCCGGAACTGAAACGTCCCTGGAGTTCCCGGGCGGCGGCAATGCAGGTTTCAGGGAACTCCAGGGGATTGTAAGTCCCCGGGCGGCGGGGGATCACCGCGAGGCAGAAGATCTGGGCCGGGGAAAGGGCGGTGATTTCGGCGGAGAAAAAAGTCCGGGCCGCGGAACCCAGCCCCTCGCACTGAAAGCCGAAGGGAAGGGAGTTGAGGTAAAGTTCCAGGATATCGTCCTTGCCCAGCCGGGTTTCAAGCCGCAGGGCGTTAAGGGCCTCCCCAGCCTTGCGGAGGAGCGGGGCGGCGCGGGAACCGCTTTCCCTGTCGATAAGCCGGGCAAGCTGCATGGTGATGGTGGAAGCGCCGCTTACCCGCCGGCGGCCCGAAATGTTCTGGATAAGCGCCCGGCCAGCCGCCAGGAGGTCAAGGCCGGGATGGCGGTAAAAACGGCGGTCTTCGGCGTAGACGAACACGGCCCGCAGTTCCGGGGGAATCTCCGCCAGGGGACGGTACTCCCGGCGAAGCCCCCCGGCCAGGGGGCTAATCTGGGCCAGGCTGCCGTTCCGGTCGTAGTAACGGACGCTGTAAGGCCGGGAGAGAAAAGCCTCCAGCTCCGGGTAGGGGGAAAAACGCAGGATTAAAAAGGAGGCAAGAACCAGAGCGGCCGCGCCGCCGAGAAGTCGGAACAGGCTGCCAGCAGTTCGTTGCGCTTTGCGCATAAAACCTCCAAAAATCGCCGATTAGGTGATTTTCTACCTTGCAAACTGCCCTTAAACCAAAGGTTTGCGGCAGCCCGTAAATCGTGGCTTTTGCGGCACGAAGTGGCGCAAAACCTACAAGCGCAACAGGCTGCCAGGAAACCTATTCAATGGTGTATATCAGCCCCGGACTTCTGCCGAAAATCTCCGCCTGGTACATACATTCAGCCTGAACCGGCGGGGTGGGATAAACCCCCCGGCGGACTCCCCGGAAAAGGAAGCTCACCGTGGTTTCCCCCTTGTCGAAGCTATCCCAGAAGTACTGTATCTCGTTGTCCATAATGGCCTGGTGACTCAGGGGGGAGGCGCTTGAAAAACCGCCGACGCCGGTCTCCTCCCCCTTGTCCCCGTAAGAGGCGGTGGTAACGAAGGCGGCGTCTAGTATCTCCGCCCCCGAGGGAACGGGAACCCTCAGGGCAAGCCAGGTCCGATCCCGGCCGCTGGATACCCGTACCCTGGCGCGGTATGTCTTGCCGGATTTTAAAGCGGTTCCGTCCACCTCTTCGCCCGTATCCACATCGTAAATAACCAGGAAGACCCCGATTCCTTCATCCCGAAAGCTCTGGAGTTCCGAGGGGATGGCATAAGTCAGGGAGGCGGTGTAGTAAAGGCTCCCTTTGCCGTTCCGGTTGATCACCAGGGGCTGGGTACTGTCCCGGGCAAGGCCCGCCAGGGGGAATTCCTCCAGGTCAAAGGTTCCGCTTAAGGGTTTTGCCCCGAGTCCCCGGAAGGAAGCCTCCAGGATTCCCCGGCCCCCAAGGTTCACCGAGGCCTCAAGATCCAGAGCCTGCAGGTTCTCCGCCCGGATCAAAGCGTCCACCGCGGAGAGAACCCGCACGGTTACGGCGGTATTTTCCCAGTACCCGCCACTGGCGCGCTGGTTTTCCAGCAGAGAGTGGAGGAGCCTCCCGTTGATCTGATCCCCCGGAAACTGTTCCGTAAAGAACTGGAGGCTCAGGGCAAGCTGCTCCGTCTTTCCGCCGTAAAAACGGTAACGCTCCTTTTCCAGCGGATAGGTATCCGCCGGATCGGTAATATCCGCGCCCCGGGTGGTGAAGCGTATCAGATTCCGCAGTTTTTCGGCGGTTTTCGCGGCCTCCGCATCCCTGCCCAGAAGCCGGTAACTCATCCCCGCGAAGGCCAGCACCGAAGGATCCGCGTTATTCCGGAGCAGAATGGCCGCCAGCCGCGAAGCGTCCACCGGGGAACCCAGCAGGGCAAGGACGTAAAGCATGTAAGCCTGCTGGTAAGACTGGTAGTAATAGGAGGAGGCGCCCGGTTTCAGTTTTTCTGTTTCCCGGTATTCCCGTTCAAGGTAGCTCTCCAGCAGATCCAGTTTAAGGGAACCGGGCAGGGGTATCCCCTTTTGCCTGGCCATAGCGATTATGTGGGCAATCCGCAGGCTTACGTAAAAGTCCGGCTCCAGCCGGGAGGGCCAATAGGGAAAACCCCCTCCGGGAAGCTGGGACTTGGCCCAGGACTTCAACTCATCCTCCACCACCTTGACCGGGTCGGCCACTTCGCTATGGAGATCGAAACTCTCCAGATACTCGCCGAACACCACCAGGGGCAGCACCGCGGCGCTGCGCTGTTCAAGACAACCGTAGGGGTAGTGGAAAAGGTACCGGACGGCGGATTTCAGGAGACCCAGGCGGGTAGCGTCCAAAGTTACCGAAAGGTTCCCCGCCCCCTTATCCGCGAAGGAGGGAATAACCAGCCCCTCCGTATTCGCCGCCCTGCCGTCATCCACCGATCCCGAAAGGCTTACCGTTTCCCTGACGTAGGGGTGTTCGATGACAAGTTCCCTGGTCAGCCGCTCGTTGAGGATGTCCGAATTTACGGTAAAGTGGAGGCTCACGGTTCCCTCCCGCAGCGCCGCCACGTCAAAGTACACTACCCCGTTCCCCCCTTCCTGCAGGGTAAGCCGCTGTTCCGGAGGGCCGTCCACAAAAGCCGCGCCGGGAATCTTCCGCCGGCCGCCCCCTGCCCCGGACTGGTCAGGCTCCCCGATTTCAAGCTTTACCGTAAGCCGGTGGGACACCGTATCCAGGTTGGTAATGAGCACCCCAAGCTCGGCGGTATCCCGCTCCCGGAGCCGCCGGGGCAGAACCTCCCGCACGTTTATCCGGTTCTGAGCGGCGATTTCGCTTTCCTTAAGGGCGAAAAGATCCCCCCGGACTCCGAAAACCGTTAGCCGGTAGGTGGTAAGGTTATCGGGCAGCTTGAAGGTATGGCGTACCTTGCCGTCCGCGCCGGTGCGGAGCATGGGTTCAAAAACCGCCGTAGGGTTAAAATCCTTGCGTTCCTCAAGCTTGCTCTCCCCCTGGCCGTCGCCTCCCGCCAGGTTCTTCACGCTGTAAGTTACCGGGTCCATCAGCATAGCCCGGCTGTCCCCTCCCACTACCGCAAGGGGGAACTGGCGGATATCGTAAAAGTAGCCTATCGGATCCTGCACGTGGTAATCGATCAGATCCAGCACCCCCCGATCCACCGCCATCAGGGTAAGTTCCGCGTTGGGCAGGGGCTTCCCGCCCTGTTCGGCGCTCAGGGTTACGGTTGCTTCCTCACCGGGCCGGTAGACCTTTTTATCGCTCTCGATTTTTACTGAAAAAGACCGGACACGGGGGTCAACCGGCAGCTTGACCACCCCGTAGTAACCCTTGGGCTTGTCCAGATCCGACCCGCCGTACTCATGGGAAGGAGGCCCGGAACGGACCGAATAGGAGGAGACGGATACATACACCACGGGAACGTAATTCCGGGCCACGGGAATATCTATCACCGAGACAGGTTCGGTAAAATGCCGCACCTCTTCGGTAAAGATCCCTTCCCGTTCCACGGTGATCAGGTAATACCCGGCGGGCAGGTTACTCTGCAGGAGGACCTGCGCCGTATCCCCGGGATTGTACATTTCCCGATCCGGGCTAAGGCGGATCTCCTCCGCGTTGTTCATGTTCCAGTAACCGCTTCCCGAACCGGTAACATAAAAAGACAGCTCCGTTAGGGCGAGCTTTCCGTCCCGGTCACGTCCGCTTACCCGGAGGGTGTAAAATCCCGCGGCGGAAGGCTTTACCCTGATACTTCCCTTGTCCCGGATCTCTTCTTTCCGGCTGCTTTCGCTTACCTGCTCCCGGACGTACTGGTCGTAGATGTAGCCGTTTACCCCGGGCTGCTGAAGGCGCCGCCATTCCTCCCGGATAAGTTCTACGTTCAGTACCCCCGCATCCTCCCCATTTTTAAGAAACAGGGCGTTCCCCAGGGTCTTTTTCCCCGAAGCATCCACCGTGATATAGTCGACGGACAGTTCCTCCCCACTCCGGGCAAAACCGCCGGGTTTCCGGTAAAGCCCGATAGAGAACCTTGCGGGGTGTACCAGCACGGAACGGTAGGCAGTTACCATCTGGTTACTGATGTCCGTTACCCGCGCTTCGGCCTGGTAAAGGTACGCCGCCCCGGACACCGCCCCGGCATCCTCGGTCTTTTGGTTGATGGACGCGGTTCCGTTCCCGCCCAGCATACCCCGGTCTCCGGCAATGTACCGATTGCCGTCGCTGATCCGCCGGGGCCCAAAGACATAGGCCCTGGTTTCCGGGGTTCCCGGATGAAAAACCGTCTGCTCCCGGTACCAGGCGCTTTCCCAGGACGCACCGGAAAGGCTGCCGCCCGAAAGATAACTTGCCGTCAGGTTCAGATTGATATCCTCGCCGCTGATCAGGTCCAGGCCGGGCCGGGAAAGGGAAGCCTGGAATTTAAGGCGCTCGAAATAGGCTACGGTAACGGGGATATTCGCCAGTATCCGCCGGTCGCGTCCTTCGTTCCGGGAACCCTCCCCTTTTACCGTGTCCCGGCGGTATACCAGCCGGTACTGTCCGGGGTTCAGGTCGTCGGGAATGTCCATGGAGCCGTAGAAACCGCCGGATTCGGTAACCGTACCGGAAAGCCGGCTTACCGGCGCCTTGTCTTCACCCGTATCCCGATCTTCTTCCAGGGTAACCGTGTAATCCCCCTGGTAAACCAGGTACATTCCCAGGATCTTGCCGCGATCCACCCCCCGGAAGCTCAGCTTCTCCCCGGGCTTGTAGAGCCCCCGGTCGGAGAACATAAAGGTAAGAGCGGTAACTTCCCCGGCCTCCTGGGGGGATTGGCCGTATATCCCAAACCTCCAGTTGTTGTGGGAGGAAGGGCTGAATACCGCCCGGTCACCGTCTTTTTGGGCGTATACGTAGGGGGACTCAAAGCCGTAAGTCTTCCGGGTATTGTTCCGCAGGGAAGATGCCGGGGTATCGATCACCGCCAGGCCGTTTTTATCCGTTACGGCGCTGCCGAAATCCGCAAGGGCGTCTATGTCCATGGAGGACGTATCTTCCACCAGGCCGGGCGCCAGGAGTTTTACCGCCGCCCCCTCCACAGGTTCCCCGGTGGCAAGGCTGCTTACCAGTACCACGGTCTTGTTAAACCCGTAACGAACCGTAAGCCCCAGATCCGTTACCTGGAGATTCAGATTGTTGGTCTGGTTGTCAATGATGAAAGCGCCCTTCCGGTCTTTCCGGCTGGTAAGCAGGTTTATATCCGCCCGGAACTGCACAAAACCCTTCCCCTGGGCATTAAGGAAGGGGAAAAGATCCATCTCCTCAAAATAGTGGCTGTTCGGCTTTCCCGGTTCAAGGTCCTGCCGGACATAATCCCCCGATAGATCCGCCCAGGGGTTGTTGGACTTTCCCAGGAGATACCAGGAGTCCGGGGCTATATTCCGGTACTTGAAGAGCAAGCGGGGAGGGAACTGGGCTTCCAGCATGTGGTGCCACCACCCGAGGAAATGGACTTCCCCTTCCGGCGGCGGCTCGTCCGGGACGTTGATCACGCAGGTATAGGGGGCGCCCAGTTTCCTGCCGTATACATCCTCTACATCCCCGGAGACGGTGATCCGGAACTTATCGCCGTAAGCTATCGGCAGGTTCCCTATCCGTACCGTGGAACCCCAGATCTCAATATTGGCGGGCCCAAAGGCAAAGCCCGGCGGAAAAACCGTTGGCTCAACAGGTTCCACCGAAAGGGCCGGCGCAAGGGTAGATTCATTCAGCCGCTGGGAAAATCTCAGTTCCACCAGGTTCCGGTATTTGCTGTAACCGGGAATACGCTGGAACTCTTTTACCTGAAAAATTCCGGGGGTGTTAAAGCTTATGGTCTGATCCTTGGCGGTTCCCCTGGTTCCCCCGGCGGATTTAAGCCCCTTTTTCAGGGTTACCCGCAGGGAGGTGGCAAATTCCACCGGGTCGCCGATGTCCGCCCGTATCCTTTCGGGCCCCGCCTGGCTCAGGGTAAACCGTTTCGGCCCCCCCGCCACGGTGCTTATTTCCAGATACTCCCCCAGATCCGCCGCCGCCACCGGGTAGTTAAACACAAGGGTAAGCTCCCTGGCCGCCTGGGGGGGTATTTCCCTATCGTCAAAACGGAAGCCGGTGCGTTTGACAAAGTCCTCCCCCTTGATGATGTCCCGGAGGCTCAGCGCCTCGGTAGTAAAACTGAAGCTTGTTTCCCCGCTGATCTTCGTCCCGTAAATCGAGGCCGCCCCGGGGTTCACCGTGATGGTGTATACCTGCTGGCTCCGGCAGGGTTCATCCCCCTCGAAGCTGAGAAAGCTCGTCCCGTACCAGCGGAATTTTCCCCTCATGGAGGGCTCAATGCTTACCAGCGGCGAAACATCCGCCGGCTCCCCCAGGCTTGCCAGGGGGATCATGGGCTGGGAAAAAATCACATACACCGAAGGCCGCTGGACGGAAGCGGAAAATTCCCCCCTGGGGCCCCAATCGATCACGGTAAGAGGCCCGGCCTTTTCCCCGGCCAATTCCCCGCCCGGCAGGGAGGATCGCGCCGCGGCTTCCTGGGCCGCCTGAATTGCCCGTATCCTTTCCCGCTCCG
>JAISWN010000088.1 GCA_031271075.1 Treponema sp. | reverse complement strand
TTACATCATCCTGGAGCAGGATCGCAGTTCCCATGATGAATTCGAGAGCATCAAGATCAGCATGGGGAATTTCAGGAAATTCACCGGGATTGAGTGGTAAAACCGGCGGGGCGCTAGACTCCGCCTGAGAATAAAACAGGTTCTAATACAGACCGGGACAGCCGGCCTGTTAAAAATTTTTCTGGAGGGAAAATATGAAACTGACAAAGAATGTTTTGTTAGTAAGCCTGCTCCTTGTGATGGGTGCAGGCATGGTCTTCGCGGGGGGACAGGGACAGGGCGGTTCCGGCTCATCCGGGGGAACCGCTTCAGCAGTACCGGGGAGTCTTCCACGAAAGGAAACGCTGTACCTTAACGGGATCCTCTGGGACAAAGTAAACAAGTGGAATCCCTATTCCGTGGGGGGTGTTAATGGTTTTGCTCTTGACTCCGGCGGGGGCGGCGCCCGCCAATTAGTCTACGAAACGCTGTTTGTCTACGATATTTTAACCGGTACATTAAAGCCCCAGTTGGCGGATTCCTACGCATGGAACGGCCAAACCCTGACGGTCCAACTTAACCGGAACGTCAAGTTTTGGGACGGCAAGCCCATGACCAGTGCCGATGTGGTGAACTCCTATGATTTACAGAAGAAATACATTACCGGATCTTCCGGCTGGTGGGCCTACATTGATTCGGTTACCGCCCAAGGGGACTACACGGTGGTGGTTAAGGGAAATCCCAATAAATTTAACCCTAAGCACCTTGAGACCTCCATCAGCCGCCTTTACATCACTCAAAAGGCGGAGATGGATAAGGTGGCGGCGAAGATCGGGAATGCCCCGACGGCTCTGGGCGAGTGGACCAATATTGTGCCGGGAACCAATCAGATCGAAACCCAATCCGGTACGGGCCCCTATAAGCCCTACCTTTGGGACGAGACCAAGGCCGTACTTCAGCGAGTCGATACATACTGGGGGGTGGCCCGGTATGGCAAACTGCCTGCTCCCAAGTACATTGCCCATGCCATCTATAAGGATAATGCCGCCGGGGACGCCGCCTTCCGCGACGCGGAAGTTGATATTGCCCAGCAATTTACCGCCTCGGTGTGGACCATGTTCAATCAAAACATTTCCACCTATATCCCCCAGGCGCCCTACTACTTCCCCGGTGTTATTCCCTCAATGGTCTTTAATACCAAGGATCCCCGGCTTGCCGATCCGGTGGTTCGCCGTGCCATCGCCATGGCTGTGGACTACGGCACCATAGGTAAGAACGCCATGTCCGGTTATACGGCCCCTTATGTGCCATCCCTGATGCTGCCCGTCCCGGCGGAACAGGCTTTGATCGACACCAATGCCCTTAAGCCCTACCAGTGGAGCGGGAATTTGCAGGAAGCCATCGCCGCGGCCAACAAACTGTTGGACGACAACGGCTGGGTAAAGGGCGCCGACGGCATCCGCGCCAAGGGCGGTGTTAAGCTTTCCGGTATCAGAGTTGAATGCCCATCGGGCTGGTCCGACTGGAATGCTTCCATGGAAGTGGTGGCCCAGTCCGGCAAGCAGATAGGTATTGATATGCAAACCCATTTCCCCATCGCTACGGTGTGGACCCAGGACTATCAGAACGGCACCTTCGACATCATCATGTACAGTATCGGCGGCGTGGGGATTTCAAGCCCCTGGAGCCGGGCTTATGAAGCCATGAGCAGCGCCGAGCTTCCACCGGAAGGGACCCCTAACCCAATCCAGAACTGGGGCCGGTGGATCAATCAGGAGGCTACGAACATCGTCGCCCAGATTGCTGTCGAAACTGATGCCGCCAAGCTGAAACAGCTTTGGACAAGGCTCAACGTCATCTACCTCCAGGAAATGCCCTGCGCGGGCCTGATGTACCGCCCCGGCGTGTGGCATACGGTGAACGAAACCGTCTGGACCGGCTATCCCAAGATGAACGATGGTTCGGGGATTCCCCCCACCCTCTGTATTGACGGTTATGGGATCAAGGGCCTTTACAACCTCAGGAACAGATAGCGTTACTATCGCGGGCGGCCCCAGGCCGGGGCCGCTTTTTATTCTCAAATTATAAGGGGCGGCAATGAGCGGATATTGGAAATATTTGGGGAAGAAATTCGGCTGGTATGCGGTGACCCTTTTTGTGGCGATCCTCCTTAATTTCCTCCTCCCCCGGCTTATCCCCGGTAACCCGGTGGCTACCCTGGTTGCTTCCACTGGTATGACCGATGCCCAGGCGATTAAGCGGGTCTACGACGCCTATATGGTGGAGTTCGGCCTGGACAAGCCAATCTGGCAGCAGTTCTTTATCTACATCGGCAAACTGCTCCAGGGGGACATGGGGAAGTCCTTTAACCAGTATCCAACGGAAGTTTCAGAGATTATCTCTACCGCGCTGCCCTGGACTCTGCGGCTCCAAATTCCCTCTATTATTATTGGTTGGTTTTTGGGTAACGCCCTGGGGGCATTGGCAGCCTACCGCAAAGGTATTTTTGATAAAGTCTTTTTTCCATTCTTTCTTTTTATCGCCGCCGTCCCCGCCTTTGGGCTGGGCATTGTGCTGGTACATTTTTTGGCAAACACCTTCCACCTGTTCCCCGCCCGGCTGGGCTACGCCTTCGACATGCTTATCAACTGGAAGAACCCCGCTTTTATCCTTTCGGTATTGAACCATTACCGGCTGCCTTTCCTGACTATGGTCCTGGTGGCTATCGGCGGGCAGTCATTAGGGATGCGGGAAATGTCCATATACGAACTCAACGCCGACTATGTGAAGTACAGCCGGCTTTTGGGTATAAAAGACAATAAAATTGTGTGGTACGTGTTCCGCAACGCCATGCTCCCCCAGATAACGGGCCTGGCCCTTTCCCTGGGGACTATGGTGGGAGGTAACCTTATCGCGGAGATTGTTTTTAGCTATCCGGGTATTGGTACCACCATGCTCATGGCGATCCGTTCACAAGATTTTCCCCTCATATCAGGCTGTACCTTGATCGTTACCATCACGGTTCTAGCGGCTAATTTCCTGGTAGATGTTATCTGCGGGATCATCGATCCCCGGATCCGGCTTACCCAGCAGGAGGAAGGCTAAGATGCGGCACTTGTTCAAAATAATGTTTAGGTCGGGCAAATTCCGTTTTGGTTTTTCTGTTCTTTCCATAGTCCTTCTTATGGTGATATTTTTCCCTGTTTTTAGCAGTGCCGATCCCCTTGCCATGGACGGCGGGTTTTTTGAACGGCCCAATTTTTTTGAATATATGAAGGGGCAACAGGGAGAAGCCTCAAGTCTTTCCGAGGAGGAACAGGCAGTATCCGATGATATTATGGCCCAGTTCGGCCTTTCCGCTGCGGTAAAGGAAATTACTAAAGCGCTACACGTTTTAGGAACCGATAACTTTGGACGGGATGTATTGGCGGAATTGGTGGCGGGAACCCGTACCAGTCTTATTATCGGCTTTATTGCCGGTGCGATTGCTACGATCATCGGTCTTACGGTTGGCCTAGTGGCGGGTTATTCCGGCGGCATGACGGATAATTTACTTTCCACAATTACTAATATATTTATTGTAATTCCCTCATTTGTGATCCTGGTTCTCATATCGGTGAGTATTAGTTCCCGGAATTTCCTTACCACCGCCCTGGTCATCGGTATTACTTCCTGGCCCTGGACCGCCCGTTCCGTCCGGGCCCAGACCACGAGCCTGCGGAACCGGGACCATGTAAACCTTTCAAAACTTTCCGGCCATTCCATGCCCCGGATTATCATTAAGGACATTTTACCCTACCTGGGTTCCTACGTGATGATGGCCTTTATCCTCCAGGTGGCGTCGGGGATACTGGCGGAGGCAAGCCTTTCCATGCTGGGGCTGGGGCCGCAGAACGTGGCAAGCCTGGGGCTGATGATGAACTGGGCTATGACCTTTAGCGCCCTGTCGGTGGGGGCCTGGTGGGCCTTTCTCCCGGTGGTACTGATGATAGCCCTTATCACGTTTTCCCTTAACCTGATTAACTCCGGGCTGGATCAGATCTTCAACCCCCAGATAAGGAACTAGAGCTATGGCAATGCTGGAAGTAACGAATTTAACTACCTACTACAAGACCCGGATGAACGAAAAGATCTGTTCCGTGGATAAGGTGTCTTTTTCTCTGGAAGACGGGAAGTCCCTGGGGATAGCCGGGGAGTCCGGCTGCGGGAAATCGACGCTGGCCATGAGCGTGATGGGCTACTATTTCCCGCCCCTGTACTATGAGTCAGGCAGTATCGCTATTGACGGTAAGGATATTACCACCCTTGACCCCGACGTGATCCGCCAGACCGTGCTGGGGACGGACATCGCCTACATTCCGCAGGCGGCGATGAACGCGCTGAACCCCACGCGGAAGATCATGCGGTTTATCGAGGACGTGTTAAAGGCCCACGGTTTTGGCCTTTCCAAAAAGGAGATGCGGGACCTGGCGGAGGAGCGCTTTAGTATTCTTAACCTTCCTGCCAAGGTGCTGGACCAGTACGCGGTGGAGCTTTCGGGGGGGATGAAGCAGCGGACGGTTATCGCCATATCGACGATTCTGAGCCCCAAGGTGCTGATCGCCGACGAACCTTCATCGGCTTTGGATGTGTCCTCCCAGAAGATCGTGATCAGGCTGCTCCACGATCTGATGGAGAAGGGTTTTGTGCGGTCCCTGCTGTTCATCACCCATGAATTACCGCTCCTGTTCAACGTGACCGATGACATCATGGTGATGTACGCGGGGGAGATCGTGGAGCGCGGGGCGGCGAAGGAGATGGTCTTTGACCCGTTGATGCCCTATTCGAAGGGCCTGATGAACTCGATCATCGTGCCGGAGGAGGGGACCAGGGGCCATGTTCTGCAGGCCATACCGGGGGCGCCGCCTAATTTAAAGATCAGGCCCGAGGGTTGCCGGTTTTCCGAACGCTGCCAGTATCTCAAGGTCTGCGGGGCGAAGGATCAGCGGGGGATGGTGGAGGATCGGGATGCGGGGCCAGGGAGGCTGTACCGTTGCCGGCTGGAGGAGGCACGGCTGCGGGAGCTGTACCGGCAGCAGGAGGAGGACGCGAAGAAGTTCCCCCTGGTATCCCATACCTTTGTAGATGAGGAGATAGCGGCGGCGGGGACAAAAGCGGAGGCGGGGTTATGAGCGATACGGCGGGGAAGGCCCAAAAGAAGATCGGCGAAGTGTTTTTGAGCGCCAAAGGTCTTAGCCGGGAGTTCGGGGCCGGGAAGAACAAGACCGTGGCGGTAAACAAGGTGGATTTTGCCTTCCGCCGGGGGGAGATCATCTCGATAGTGGGGGAGAGCGGGAGCGGGAAGACGACGCTGGCGAAGATGGTGCTGGGGTTGCTCAATCCCACGGCGGGGGAGATCATCTTTGAGGGGAAGCCCCGTGATATATCAAGCCAGGGCAAGCGGCGTTTGTACTGGCAGAACATCCAGGCCATCTTCCAGGACCCCTTTTCCACCTACAACATTTTTAACAAGGTGGATGAGGTATTGATGGACTGCATCCGCTTACAAAGCGTTCGTTTGCAAGACGGACGGCTCCAGGGCGGGGGGAATCCCGGTAAAGAAGAAAAGTTTGAGAAGATGCGGGACGCCTGCAGGTTTGTAAATTTAAAATTTGAGGAACTGTCTAACAAGTACCCCTTTGAGCTTTCCGGGGGGCAGATGCAGCGGCTGATGATCGCCCGGATCTTCATGCTGAAACCGAAACTGCTTATCGCCGATGAACCGACTTCGATGATAGACGCCTGTTCCCGGGCGACGATTCTGGATATGCTGTTGAAGCTGCGGGACGAGGTGGACATGACGATTGTGTTCATCACCCACGACATCGGGCTGGCCTACTATATTTCCGACACGGTGTACATCATGGAGCACGGGGTTATCGTGGAGCAGGGAACGGCGGATCAGGCTATACTGCACCCCAAGTCGGACTACACCAGGCGGCTCCTGGGGGACGTGCCCAAGATCTATGAACCCTGGGACTTTAGCGGAGAAATAGCCGGTTAAGAGGCTGCCTGAAGGGCCTCAGGCCGGCGGCCTTAACCGGCCACCCATTCCCGCTGATGTGGAGGGTTCACTCATTACCCGGTGATCGACAGGCTTTTTAAACGCCTGAAAACAGCGTAAGGCAGCGCTCAAATTGTATGAAAAAAGGAATCTCCTCTAAACCCAGCCGGAGGGCAGGGCCGGATTTTTTGACCGGCGGAAGCCCCTGGCGGTGTATCCTTGTCTTTACCCTGCCCATCATGGCGGGGGATTTTTTCCGCCTCTTTTACTCCATGGCGGATGCCATCATCGTGGGCCAGACCCTGGGGACCCGGTCCCTGGCGGCCATCGGCTGTACCACCCCCCTGCTTTCCTTTGTCCTCGGTTTTACCGTCGGCCTGACGGCGGGTTTTTCCATCATTCTGGCCCAGCGTTTCGGCGCGGGGGATTCAGGCGCCCAGCGCGGCGCTCTGCGCGTAAGTTTTACCACCAGCCTCGTCCTCTGCGCCGCCGCGGCCCTGCTGCTGTCCGCCCTGTTTCTACCCCTGGTGCGGCCCGTGCTGGAACTGCTCAACACCCCGGCGGAGATCCGGGACGAAGCGGCCTCCTACATGCTCATCCTTATCGGGGGCATAGGCATCGCCCTGCTGGAGTTTTTTCTGTCCAACTGCATCCGTTCCCTGGGGGACTCCCGGACCCCCCTTTACTTCCAGGTGGCCGCTTCCCTGGTGAACATCGTCCTGGACTATGTTTTTATTCTGGTCTTCCGCTGGGGGGTGGCGGGGGCGGCCATAGCCACGGTGATCGCCAACCTCTGCGCCGCAATCCTCTGCGCCCGCCACATCTTCCGCCGTTACCCCCAGCTTCTGCCCGGCCGGGACCTGTTCCGGGATTTTTCCGCCCAATTCTTCCCGGAGGCCCGGGTCCTCCTGCCCCTGGGCCTTTCCATGGGGGTCCAGCGTTCCATCGTGGAGGTGGGCAATATCCTGGTGCAGGGGGCCATGAACGGCCTGGGGGCCCTGTCCATCGCGGCGGTGGCGGCGGGCCAGAGGATCCGGCAGCTTAACATGCTGCCCCTCTT
>JAISWN010000011.1 GCA_031271075.1 Treponema sp. | reverse complement strand
CACGCCTTCTCCAGTTCCCCGCTCATCAGGTTAAAGGTATGGGCCAGGGTTCCCGTTTCGTCCGCGTATTCCACCTCTACCCGGGAGGAAAGATCCGCTGTGGCGATGAGTTCATTCATTGCCTTAACTATCCGGGAAAGGGGATTGGTGAGGAGGCGGGTAAACAGGATGAGGAGGATAACTGCGGCGCCCGCCGAGGCAAGCAGCATGATCAGGGTAAGACTGGTGATGCTGTCCGCGTCCCGGTAAAAGGCGAAGCGTTCCTCCGAAAGGACGATATACCAATCGAAAGGGGTAAAGTAAAAGGATTGGAACACCCGCTCCCTGCCGCCGATCCGGGCGCGGAGGAGGCCCTCGTTTTCTTCCCCCATCAGGGCCAGAAGCGGCGCTTCTTCTTCGGGAAGGATCTCCAGGGCCCGGGTAGCCATCACCACCTTTCCCCCGCTGTCCAGGGCAAAGATGATCTCCGTCTCGCTTAAAAGGATGCTGCGGGAGTAGGATTCCACCGCGTTTCGGGCGGCGGCGATCATATCGGGCCTTCCGGCATAGTTGTTTTCCACCAGCAGGGCCCACTGGTTTTCCGTGTATTTTTGGAGTTCCCCAAGTTTAAAATCGAAGAACTGCCGGGTTACCCGGTTGATGCCTTTAAGGGCGGCAAAGTAGGATGCGCCTTCCGCCACGCAGAGAGATACGATGATCAGGGGCAATACGACAAGAAATATCTTAATCCTGATTTTCATGGGCCCAGTTTAAAGAAAAAGAACAGTCAAAACAACCGTGCTACGGGATCCTCGATTCCGTCCCCGCTTCCCGGGCCGCGCTCCGGCCCAGAGGATTCAGGATGTCCCCGATTTTTTCATAGGGAACAACAACTTCCACAAAGCCCATGGCGTAGGGGCCAATTTCGTAAGGGTCCCAGTGGAACCCGATCCCCTGGGGGCTAAGAAAAAAATTCTCCGTAGGTTCCACCTGGTTCACAAAAAAACCGTTCTGCCGCAGGGAATCGTCCCTGCCCAGTTCCCGGTTTTTTCTCAGTTCCTCGTTGAGCTTTTCCGTTAATACCTGTCCGAATTGCCCGTCCATAAGATCCGCCAGGGAGATCCGCCCGGCCCTTTCCCGGTTAAGGACAAAGTAGTTTTTACCGTAATTGCCGTGGGCGCCGCCGGTATAATCCGCCCAGCTTCTGGAAACAACGAGGAAGGCGGGGCCGCTCATTTCCACCGCAAACTTTTCTTCATAGTACCAATTCAGCGTTCCGGAGAAGATCCTGTCGCCCTGATTCCGGATTTCTTCTTTGATGTCCCGGTACTCGGATGTTTTGATCCGGATCTGTTCCCTGGCGTAGTCCCGGAGATCCATGCCCCGGTAGAAAAGATCCCCGAAGAGGGCTTCCAGGGCTTCTCCCTTTCCCCCTGACTTGCCGGATACTCCGGCGAGGCTTAGGGTGATGTCCAGATGAGGGGCCTCCGTCCCCGCCGGAACCACGGCCCCAAGCTCATCTTCGTCCCAGAGGGGGACGGAAATTTCTTCCTCGTAGAATTGTATGTCTTCCCCGATTCCGTTGGTTTTCTTGTTTGATTCGGTCCGGCAGGCGGGAAAACTCAGGCTGAGACAGAGGATAAGGAGGAGTGTTTTGCTTCCGGAAAAGAACGGATCCATATTTTCATTATATGAATCCCGCCGGATAAGTCAAATTTGGAGGCTCACCGGCTTGGCGCGGCCGGCGGTTTTAGGGAATAATGCGTTGAAATGGCTTACAAAAAGGAATGGTTCGACGAAGAAGAATTCTGGCGGCGTTACGCCCCCATCATGTTTGACGACAAACGTTGGGAGGAAATACCCGAAGTGGCCGACGGGGTAACCCGTCTCGCCCGGTTCAGGTTCTACCCGGAGGAGAAAGCCGGCCTTTCGCCCGGGCGGGATGTTTTGTCCTCCGGCCCCAGGCTTGTCGATCTCTGCTGCGGTTTCGGGCGGCTAACCCTGGAATTCGCCCGCCGGGGCTTTACCGCGACCGGGGTGGATATTACCGAGGCTTACCTGCTTACCGCCAGGGAAGACGCGGCTTACGAAAACCTGGATGTCGAATTTATCAGGCAGGATGTGCGGGACTTCAGGCGGCCGGGTTTCTTCGACCTGGCGGTGAACCTTTACATTTCTTTCGGTTACTTTGCCGATCCCGCCGATGACCGGCGTTTTATCAAAAACGTGTACGATTCGCTGAAGCCCGGCGGCACTCTCATCATTGATACCCTGGGCAAAGAGATCGCGGTCCGGGACTTTGTGGAGGCCGAATGGTTCGAGCGGGCGGGCTTTTTTGTTCTTACCGAGTACGAAGCGGCAGACTCCTGGGCTAGTCTTAAGAACCGCTGGATACTTATCGGCAAGGGGGAGAGGGAAGGGGAGCGGATCGAGCGAAGCTTTACCCAGCGGCTCTACGCCGCATCGGAACTGCGGCTCCTGCTCCTGGAATCAGGTTTTTCCAAAGTGGAGATCTACGGCGGCTGGAACGAGGCCCCCTACGACAACAGGGCCCAGGCGCTTATCGCCGTGGGCAGGAAAGGTTTTTGAGCGCCCCCATAAAACCCCGCTATTGCTACGGTTCGATGACACAAACAGACACGAACTGATACGGAAAGAACCAAAGGATCAGTTGTTTAAGGCTGATCATTTAAGGCTGAGCATTGGCTTCCTCCGATACGGTAGCCCATGCCGTATACGGTGGTGATATATTTGGGGGACTTTGAATCGTCCCCGAGTTTTGCCCGGAGTTTTTTTATATGGGCGTCAATGGCACGGTCAAACGCGTCATAATCGTCCCCTTTTACGGCTTCCAGAATTTCGTCCCGGGTAAAGATTTTTGCCTGCCGGGACATTAAAAGGGTAAGGATATTGTACTCATCACGGGTCAGGATAATTACTTTTCCGTTACATTGAACGCTTCGCTGTTCTGTATCGACGATTAAATCGTTGTATTGTAAAAATTGGCGCGGATGCTCATTATTCGCGGTTCTCCGCAGGGCGGCCTCTACCCGCGCCATAAGCTGACGGGGGCTGAATGGTTTTGTTACATAATCGTCCGCGCCTATCTTGAGGCCGTGGATAATATCCGCTTCCTCTATCTTCGCGGTGATCATGATGATAGGAACCTTTGATACTTCCCGAATTTTACGGCAAAATTCCTCGCCGGAGAAGTCCGGGAGCATAAGGTCAAGGAGTATCAGGGAAACCGGGTTCCCGGAATCAAGATTCCCGGAATCAAGATTCCTGGAATCAAGATTCCTTTCAAAAAACGCCATGCCTTCCCCGCCGTTTTTGGCGCAGAGGGCGGTATAACCGCTTGTTTCGAGGTAGGACTTTACGAGGTTGAGAATTTTTTCCTCATCATCCACGACAAGGACCGTCTGTTTGCCTTTCATAAAAACCAGTATATCACAGGATTGTGTTTTTCTTGAAAGAACGGGGCGCGAGGGCGAGGAAAATTTCTCAAAAAAATCGTAATTTTTTCAAATATTCACAATTTAATCACAATTGTCTGCTATATTTCTGAATGTAAACACAAAGGGGAGGGCGGAAGGGTTTTATGAGAACAGAGACAATCCGAATCGGCGGCATGACCTGTATAAACTGCCAGAACAGAATTGAAAAGAAACTAAAAAGTACCGTGGGGGTTGAGGAGGCGGCGGTAAATTTCACTACCGGGACGGCCACCGTTACCTACAACAGCTCGGTAGTTACCATGAAAGAAATAACGGAAACTATTGAGAAACTGGACTACAAGGTTCTTGACGGCAAAACCCGTACTCCGGTCATGGAGATTGCCGGGACCCTGGTTATTATCCTTTCCCTCTACGTGCTGCTGCGGGGCCTGGGGATTAGTACCCTGACATCGGCCTTCCCGCTGGCGGAGGCGGGTATGGGCTATGGGATGTTGTTTGTCATCGGCCTTGTTACTTCAGTACATTGTATCGCCATGTGCGGGGGGATTAACCTTTCCCAATGTATCCCCCAAAGGGCGGCAAGGCCCGAAGGGGGCAAGCGCTGGGACGCGCTGCTTCCCAGCATCCTCTACAACGGGGGACGGGTGCTTTCCTATACCACCGTGGGGCTTATTGTCGGCGCTTTGGGGCAGGTGTTCACCGTTTCGGGACGGTTTCAGGGCGTCGTGCAGCTTATTGCCGGGGTCTTCATGGTAATCATGGGGATCAATATGCTTGGCATTTTCCAGGGTTCCCTGGGAGCCGCCCTGCGCCGTTTCAATGTGCGGCTTCCGAAAATTTTTGCCCGAAAGATTGAAGCGTTAGCCGCTTCGGCGGCCGGTACAAACCCTTCCTTGCGCCCGGACACCGCAGGCGTTCCCGAACAAAAGACCGGCGCTAAAAGCCCCCTCATCATCGGCCTCCTTAACGGCCTTATGCCCTGCGGCCCCTTACAGGCCATGCAGCTTTACGCCCTTTCCACGGGCAGCCCCATTGCCGGGGGCGTCTCAATGTTTCTCTTTAGCATGGGGACGGTTCCCCTCATGTTCGGTATCGGCGCCCTGGGCGGCGTTCTGGGCGCTGCGTCCAGAGGACGCACATTTCGCCACCGGGTGATGAAGATTGGGGCGATCCTTATAACGGTGATGGGAATGACCATGTTCACCTACGGATGGGGGCTTTCGGGATTTAGTTTTAGCTTTATTGACAGGGCCGCCGCCGCTGTAAATCCTTTTGCCTCAAACACAAGCGGCACAGGG
>JAISWN010000002.1 GCA_031271075.1 Treponema sp. | reverse complement strand
GAGAGCCCTCCCAGGACGGTCTTGCCGATGGGCCCCACCAGTTCCGATCCCTCCCCGGGGAAGAAGGCCATGGGCACGAGTCCCAGAATGGTGGTCAGGGTGGTCATCAGTATGGGCCTGAGGCGGTTCCCCGCAGCCTCGACGCAGGCCTGGTGCAGGCTGAGCCCCCGCTTGCGGAGCATGTTGGTGTAGTCAACCAGGACGATACCGTTGTTCACGATGACCCCTACCAGCACCAGGAGCCCTACCGCGGTAAGGATGTTAAAGGGCTCGCCGGTAAGGAGGTAGATAAGCACTATCCCGATAACCGAAAGGGGTATGGTAAAGATAACGATGAAGGGATCCATGAAGGACTCAAAAAGACTCGCCATTACCCCGAAAACCAGGAACACCGCCACCGTAATGATGAGGACGAAGTTCCGCATCATCTTAAGCATTTCCGAGTTATCCCCGGCGTATTCGATAACCACATCGTCCTCCGCGGGGATTTCGGCGGTGATGAGGTTCCGCACCTTGTCTTCAAGAATATTGATTTTGGTTCCCTTGACGGCGCCCGCGCTAACGTGGATGACCCGGCTCTGATTCTCCCGGTTGATGGTCATGGGGCCGGTTCCTTCCCTGTAGGAGGCGAAGTTGGAAAGGGGAACCCGGCCCGCCGCCTGGCTGTTCACGAATATATGATCCAGGGCCGGCCGGGTACTCCGGTCGGCCTCGGCCAGGATCATCACCACATCGTAGTTGTTTCCGCCGCTTTTGTAGCGGGTGGCGGTTACGCCGTCCACCGCGGCTTTGATCTCGTTACCGATGGTGTAGGTGTTAAGCCCCAGGGCGTAGATCCGTTCCCGGTCCAGTTCTATCTCGATCTGGGGAAGACCGTCTTTCAGGTCTACCTGGGGTTCGGTGGCTTCGGGTATCCGATCCCTGATTAAGGCGGCGATACGCTCCGCCATGGCCTTGCCTTTTATCAGGTCGTCGGTACGGATAACCACGTCAATAGGGTTACTGCTCATCCCCATTCCGCCGCCGCCGCCGAAGGCGATAATGACCCCGGGGAACTCGTTAAAGTGGGTCCGCATCTTGGTCTTAATATCGTTGGCGGAATCGATCCGTTCATTGAACTCAGGCAGGCTGATCCGGAGAGAGCCGGTATTGCTGCCCCCGCTGGAAAACATGCCGCCGCCCCCGGCGTTAAGGACTATCTGTTCGTAACCCCGCACCTCCTGTTTTACGATGGCTTCAACCTGCCGCAGGGTGGATTCGGTTTCGGCCAGGGGGGTTCCCATGGGCAGGGTAACGTTTATCGTAACGTTGTCCTGATCCTGTTCGGGCATGAATACCCAGCCGATCCGGGGGATCATGGCGACAGACCCCGCGAAAAGCAGCAGCAGGAAGACGATGGTAACAAGCTTGTGGCGCAGCACCCGGTCCACCGCCCCCCGGTAAAGGTTGTCAAGGCCGGCAAAGAAACGCTGAAACACCCCGTCTATGGGGGCAAGGATGCCGGTGAGGGGCTTCTGTTTTCGGGTAACCAGGGGGAAGTAGTGGCTGGACAGGACCGGCACCAGGAAGATGGCGACAAAGAGGGAGGAGGTGAGGGAGATAACCACCGTAAAGGCCAGGCCCGCGAACATCTCCCCCGCCATCTCAAGGAGGCCCTGGAACATCACCAGGGGGGCGAATACGCAGATGGTGGTAAGGGTGGAGGCGATGATGGCAATGATCATCTCCTGGGTGCCGATAACCGAGGCGGTCCCAAGCTTCGCCCCTTTCTCCCGGTAGTGGTAGATATTCTCCAGAATAACGATGGAGTTGTCCACCAGCATACCTACCCCCAGGACAAGCCCCGCCAGGGTCATAAGGTTGAGGGTAAGGCCGGCGAAATACATCAGCATGATGGTAACAACAATGGAGACGGGAATACTAACGCCGATGATCAGGGTCGGCTTTAGTGAGCGCAGGAAGATAAACAGTATGATTACCGCAAGGATCCCGCCCGATACGGCGCTGGATCCCACCTGGCTGATGGAATTTTCAATCTGGTCGGTGGTGTTGAAAAGTTCGGTAATCTTTATATCCTGGGGTATCTCCCGGGCTATCCGGGTAAGCCGGTCCCGCAGATCCTTCGCTATCTGCACCGAATTTTTTCCGCTCTGCTTCTGCACCGACATCATCACCGCCGCCTGGCCGTTCACGTAGACCGTACTGGTCTCGTCCTTGTAGCCCTCAAACACGTCGGCGATATCCCGGAGGTATATCTGCCGGGGAAGCTCCACATCCCCCCCGCTGAGGCCGCCCCCCTTGTAGGAGATCACCGTGCCGCGGATCTGATCGAGGGATGTGTACTCCCCCATGGTGGTAAGGATGTAGGAAAGCCCCCCTTCGGTAATGGTACCCGCCGATACCTGCTGGTTCTGGCTTGCCAGTACCTGCTGCATCTGGGTAACCGTAAGGCCGTAAGCCTCAAGCCGGCTCTGGGGAATCTCTACCCTGATGATCTTTTCCCGGCCGCCCATGATGGAGGCGGTGGCGACCCCGGGGGTCTGTTCGATCCGGGGCACAATAGTATCGTTGGTTATTTCCCGGAGCTCCTCCGGGGAACGGTTTCCCGTAACCATCAAGCCCATGATGGGGATCATGGAAGGATCGAACCGGAATATCATCGGGGCTTCCGATTCGGTGGGCAGATACCGGCGGGTCCGCTCCAGGGCGTCCCGTACCATATTGGAAGCGTCCACCAGATCCGTGCCGTAGGTAAACTCCATGATCACCATGCTTGAACCTTTGGAAGAGGTAGAGGTTATCTTTTCCAGACTCGACACGCTGGAGAGGGCGGCTTCCAGTATCCGGGTTACCGAACGTTCCACTTCCTCGGGCCCCGCGCCGGAGTAAGAAGTCTGTACCACCAGGTAGGGGGGGTTTATCTCCGGAAAGAGATCCAGGGGAAGGTTGATGAAGGCAAAGACCCCCAGCATGATGAGGAGGGCAAAGATGATAAAAATCGTGGTAGGCCGTGATACTACTGCTTTAGTAAAACTCATGATAAAAGCCCCCTTAGTTTGCGCCCAGCGGCGTAACCCGGTCGATGATGTTTATTTTCGCGCCGTCGTCCAGCAGGGTCTGGCCCCGGACGATGATTTCATCCCTGGAGGAAAGGCCCTCCCGGATCTCCAGTATCCCGTCAACCAGTATGCCGGGGGTAACGTTTCTCCGCCGGGCCACATAGCCCTCCCCGCCGTCCGGCTCGGCCACAAAGACGTAACTTTCGCCGAAACGCTGTACCATAGCGCCGGAGGGAATTTTTACGATGTTTTGCTTTTGCTCGGTGATGATCCGTACCTTGGCAAACATCCCCGCCTTGAGCCGGGAGCCGGGGTTATCCACATTGATCCGGATCTCCATGGTCCGGGAAGAGGGATCCACCGTGGGGGCTACTTTGCTCACCGTACCCCGGAATACCTCGCCGGGCCAGGCGTCCAGGGTGATCTCGCAGGGGAGTCCCAGGGCCATCTTGGAGATGAAGCGTTCCGCCACGTAGAGTTTTATCTCCAGGGCACTGCCCCCGGCGATCCGGGCCAGGGACACCTGCTGGCTGATGGTCATCCCCACCTGGGCGGGGAGGGCCACCACGGTTCCACCGATGGGGGCCTTTACCACATTGGCCACATACTCCATTCCCGGTTTGGAGGGGTCAACCGCCGCAATAGGATCGCCCCTGCCTACCCGGCTGCCCACGACAACGTAAAGCTGGGTTACCTTGCCGGCCGCGTCCGAATAGGTATCCACCGTGGAACCGGCTACAATATCCCCCGAAAGGGCCAGGTAATCCTGTATCTGCCCCTGGCTTACGTTACTGGTGTTTACCGCAAAGACCGGCGCCGCCGGCGGAGTTTCGCCGGGTTTTCCGGGCCCGCCCTGGGCCAGCCGTTCCCGGAAAGCCTTTATCCGTTCACAGCCTCCCAGGGCCAGAACCGCGAGAAAGACGATAAACGCCCCTCTCCAGGCAAGGTTTCTCTTGCTCATTTTGTATTCTCCCTTGTCTGTGCCTCTGAACTCAGGGCGCCAAAAGGAACCCCTATAGCATACTCAAGATCTATCAGACTGTTAAGGTAATTGAAGTGCTGCTGGACAACCCCGATCCGGGCCTGCCGCAGGGC
>JAISWN010000372.1 GCA_031271075.1 Treponema sp. | reverse complement strand
CTTCACCGTCCCCAGAAGCCGCCGCTCCTGGTTATCGGGAAACACGATTTCCCTTTCCCCCTCCGGCGTCTTGTAAGCGAAGCGGAAGACTGAGCCTTCAAGCTTTTCGGGAACCCATTTGGGAACCACCAGTTTACCGTTCTCCGTCCGGATAAGCTGTTCCGGGGCGAAGGATCTGCTCAGCCGGGCCTGGGACGGAACGATCAGGGGGGGAACGGAAGTACCGGCCTGGGAGAGAACCAGGGGAGACATCTGCAGGGTCTGCCCGTTCCGGGTATAGCTCAGGCGGTCCCGATCCAGTTCGTACTCCTGATCCCCCCGGTTTAACACCAGCAGGGTAACCATGGAAGGATCCCTGGTGTCCAGCTCGGCGTAAAGATTCCCGTCCTCGTAGGTGGCAAGGTCAATAGAGTTACAAGCGGCAAAAAGGACGGCAAAGACACTAAACAAAAGAATGGTTTTTTTCATCAACTTCCTCTATGTCTAACTATATAGGACCGGTTAAAAATGTCAAATCGAAAGTCAAATCGAAAGTCAAACTCCGGATCTGTCCCGGGAGCCCGCTAATCGTGGTTTTTGCGGCGCCGGCGTCATAGCAGGGCCGAAATCAACAAGCTCGCCCGGAAGTCGAACCTGCGGGGGCGCGGGGTTACGCGAAAACGGCTCAATGCGACCGCTTGACTCGCTGTGTTTTTTTGTGATACATATATATTGCAACTAATTGTCGCGAAAACGGCAAAAAAGGATGTATATAGTAGCAGGAAACCGCCGTCTTAGCTCAGTTGGTAGAGCGCGTGACTTGTAATCTCGAGGTCTTCGGTTCGATTCCGAAAGATGGCTGATACCGGGCAAGGGCCGCCCGTTTTCCTTTTTGCCCCGGTTTAGCCGGGAATATTCCGGCACACTGCCAAAAAACGCCAATCCAATGTTCAGATGAGCCAAAATTCACATTGATATTTAGGGGAGTTTGTTATAAATTCTATAATCATGAGGGTATGAAATGAGGCTTTCCCAAAGCGGGGAGCCTGTGGGACGCCGGTGAATTTTTCTTCAGGTAAAAATTCCGTCCGGCCGATTAACGCGGCTCGTGGCGGAACACAAAATAGTTTGAATTTAAATAAAGAAAGAGGTTTTTATGGCTGGACAGACATGGATAAGTGGTTTTGTCCGGGTGGTATATCTTTCCGCCGCCTTTATCATTGCCCTGGTTTTTTCCGGCTGCCCTGATCCGATAACAGCCCTTGAAGGCACACCGGCGCCCCTTCCCCCGGAAGGGGAAAGAGTCGTAAATAACGAAAAAGATCTGACGAGCGCCCTGGAGGGAGATGAAAATATTAAGCTAATCACCGTTGGCCCTAACATCAGCCTGACCATCCGCCAGGTCACGGTGAAAACGGACAAAACCCTGAAAGTTTCTTCCGGTTCCATGGTGACGGTTCAGGACGGCCTTTCGGTTCCGCCGGGACTTAGTTTGATTCTTAGGGGAGAAACGGGAAAATCCGCCGGCCAGATCAATTTGGGTTCGCTGGACATTCAAGGCGCCCTTGAAGTTGGTGAAAATATCCAGGTTACCCTGATGGGTTCCGGCAGCAAGGTGGGGGGAAAATTCAGCCTTGCCGGCGGCGGTATTGTCCTTGTAAACAAGGGCGCTACAATTCAAGGCGTAAACGGGGACAGCAGCATCGACATCGATCAAGGCGGAATAGCTTTTGCGTACCCCGGGGACAACAATTTTTATAGAAAAATAGGGAATTCCCCGGTAACCCGGCTCAGGGGGAGTTTTTCCTGGGTAAATGGCCGCTGGGAAGAGACGGGTGAAATTTTCTCGACCAGTCTTGCGGAATTCCTTGCCGCCGAACATTCCACAACGTATGTTGTTAATCTGAACGATTCATTGCCCCTTAACGCGGAGCTTAAAGCCGTTTCCGGTCAGGCCGGGGGCGTGAAAACCCTTGTGCTGGATAATAGTTATTTGCTGGCGGGGGATTCTCTGGATTTGGCCGCCGGCGCCAAACTGGAACTTGAAGGTACGGGAACTCTTGCCGTCAAAGGGATTGTTCTTAAGCAGGGCGCCAAACTGGAAGTTGGCCCCCAGGCAGTTCTTTCCGCCAATACAAATAAAAACAGCGAATTAAAACCGGGCAGTAAAATTGTTATCCGGGGAACCTTTCACAACGACTCCATGCCGGGATGGACTATGGATACTGGCGCCGAATTTGTATTCCACGCGGGAAGCAGGATACATATAAACAAAGGTAGTAGTCTTTCTGAATATTTTATTGGCACGGCAAACGATGGGAATAAGCCGATAATCATCCTCAAGGATGGCAGTATTGTGCTGGGTCCCGGCGAGTTCAGGCTGGCGGAAAAAGGCGTTGCGGTTTTGAACAGCAATTTTGAGCAGCCCTGGCCCGGCAAGGTTTACATTGACGGAACCCTGGACTTGAACGCGAAATTTACGGTTAAGCAGCCGGGCTCGCCGCCGCAGGAGGAGTCTTACTTTGAACTCGCCGAGAATGCCGGGGTGCTGGTGAATGCGGGCGGCGAACTTTTTGTCCAGAGGCCCTCTGCCGGGGGATCGGTCAAATACGGCGTACTGGGGTCAGGTAGCAAAATTGTGGTAAAAAACGGAGGAACCTTCAACAACGGCATCTTCCCCAACTGGGGGCACGGATCGTCAGGCAATCCGGGGGCCTTTGTCTTCGAGGCGGGGAGTTCTATATACGCTCCCAATACGGTCTTTGGCAGCAACGGCAATGGCAACGACCAGTTGTATATCGGAAACGACCAGGCAGCCGTTGAACTAAAGAACGGGCAGATCCGGCTTACCGACAAGACCTTTGCCCTGGAGGCCCTTGGCTCTACAAATGGCGAGGCGGTTCTCAAAAAAGATTTATCCCTTTCCGGCTCCAGGCTTGTCGTAGACAACAGCAGTCTTACGATTGAAAGCAGCTTCTCCGTTGAAAATACTTCGGCAACGGAAGAATTTGTTGCCCTGGCCGGCGCGAAGATTCTTGTAAAAAACGGCGGCAAGTTTATCATTGCCAGCCCGAAGTCGCTTCCCGGGGGAGATGTAAAGCTTGCCCTTTTGTCTTCAAACAGCAGTATTACGGTTGAGAGTGGCGGGGAATTCCACAACGGAATTTACCCGAACTGGGAAATGACAGGTTCCGGCAGTTTTGTTTTTAAAAGTGGAAGTAAGATTTATAAAAACAGCGAGGCAAGCCCGTTCATTGGCGACAGCAATTCATCACCTGTCCGGCTTGCGAAAGGAACCATAACCTACGCTTATAAAAAGGTTACCCTTGACGGCGAGGCGGATGTGAACGATCAAACGGTTCTTCCGCTTTGGGCCGGCTTTGAACTCGTCCTTGAGCCGAATTCTGTGCTAACGGTGCATATACCGGCCGGCGACTTTACATTGGCCGGTATTACGGTAACTAACACCGGCGCTGAAATTGTGTACACTACTACTTCCCCGTAGCGGGAAAGTTACATATGCTACTGTCCCGTAGCGGGAAGATACCCCTGGTGTCCACGAATTAACACGGACAAAAGGGCCGTTGGCCCGGAAATTTTGTGTTAACGCGTGGACATTTTTTTACTTTCCCAATTTTTCCCTTAGTGCGCCTTCCGCTTGGGCCAATAGAGTACCTTTTCCAGGATATTGACGGCAAAGGGAAAGGGCCGAGCTTGTAAACCGGCCAAACCCCCGGTTATAATAAGGCCATGAAAGAACCAGCCAAGCGGCCTATACGGTTTTTTAACACCACCGGGCCCTGTAATCCTTATGACCACTACATGCTGCCGCCTGAAGAGCGGCTGGTAGGGGCGCAGTTACACCGGTACGTCCGGGACAAGCTGTACTGGGTACTCCACGCGCCGAGGCAGACGGGGAAGACGACGTTTCTGCAATCCTGGATGGGGGAGATAAACGGCGGGAGTGACGCGGTGGCGTGTTATGTAAGCCTGGAGCGGTGCCAGGGGATAGGGGAAATAGAACGGGCCATGCCCGCGATCTGCGAAGCCCTGTACAAACACGCGAAAGAATACGGCCTGCCGGTTCCCCGGACCGCCACGGAAAACCC
>JAISWN010000357.1 GCA_031271075.1 Treponema sp. | reverse complement strand
GCCCTGCTTCTGCCCGGCGCGGAGGAGGTGCTGCTGGGGGCGATCCCCCTGGAGGACATGGACCTGGTTGTCGATCCCGCCGGCCGGGAACTCAAGGGCGCCCACGGCGACGAGGTGGTTTGCCTGATTAAGTGAAAAAAGACACAAAAACCACGATAAATGGGCTCCTTGCCCCCCGCGTTTCCCTGAGGGGGAAAGCGCGTTATTTTCCCGCCGCGGCTGGCAGGGGGTCCGCTTTCACGTTCCGGGCCGCCTTCATGGCCGCGTCCCGTTCCTCCCAGGTCGCAAAGTTGACAGGCTGGAATTCTGCCAGTTGTTCGTCCGTCAGTTCCAGGCAGTCCTCGTCAAAAACGATGGGGTGTTTCTCCGCTTCTTTAATCCGGGCCAGTTGCTCAGGGCTTAACCCGCTCCCAGCCGTATGGGTATGCCGTACCAGTTCTGCCATGGTATATTCTCCGTTCTTTGGCCGTGGCCAGCCGGAAATTATCCGCGTGTCTTCCGCGGCTTCCTCCGTGTAAATCACGAAAAGAACCGCGCCGGCTTTTCCGATTGTTTGATAACGCTCCCCGGTTTCGGATCTGTCATCGTCCCGACGCTTTATGCGGAATGGATCGTCAAAGATGTGTTCCGCATCCTCAAAATAGACCTTATGTATCCGGACATTCTCTTTATATTTTGCCGGATCCCATAAAAAAGCCATCCGTCCGCCTTTACCTGAAGCTGCTTGAATAATATGGCTATTGAGGGGGGAAGTCACGCGTCAAGGGTAGTTATGTGCCATTTCTCTTGAGAAAATTTTTAAAAATATATTGACAGAAATTGTGAAAGATGATAATATGTCAAGGCTTATATATCATTTTCTTTAAATTTTTTCAAAGGAAAAAATCATATATATAAGGTTTGGATTGAATTATGGGTGAAAATTGTAAAATATGTGGTGTAAAAATGTTTGAACATGATATCGCATTAGTTCTCAATAAATATAATGTTGCGTATTATGTATGTCCTAAATGTGGATTTATACAAACGGAAGAACCGTATTGGCTGGAAGAAGCATACTCAAGAGCAATTGCATCAGCAGACACTGGAGCAATAATGCGAAATATCTCAAGTGCAAATAGTTTATTGTTTTTTATGCAGTTCATAGATAATAATGGAAGATGCTTGGATTTTGGGGGAGGGCATGGGATATTAACTCGTATAATGCGTGATTATGGGTTTGATTTTTATCATTATGATAAATATGCTGTAAATTTATATGCGAACGGTTTTGAGGGAAATCTTGAAGAAAAATTTGTATTAATAACATCATTCGAGAATTTTGAACATTTTGTAGAACCGATTAAAGAAATAGAAAAATTACTCAAACAGACGGAAGTATTATATTTTTCAACAGAGTTAATACCTAAAGAGAATACCCAATCCCCCCCCCCCCCCCGAATAAAAGACTGGTGGTATTATTCGCCAAGTACAGGTCAACATATATCATTTTATTCAAAAAAAACGCTTGAATATATTGCTAGAGTATTTGATGTTAATTATATGCCTGTCAATAATGGAACACACATTTTCTCAAAGAGAAGAATAAACAATAAATATTTTAAAGGGCTAAAATATTATAATAAATTAATGAATCTAAATATAAGTAGATTCTTGAAAAAGAAATCAAAAACGATGGAAGATATGTATAAAGTAATAGCAATGAGTGAAAGCAAGAAAAACGGCACATAACGAGGCTGTCGAAAAAGTGTTTCGAAGGGATCTAAGCCACTATATATAGTGTATTAATTGCCTATAATACACCATATATGGTGTCTCTTTGCCTATTGACGGACTTATTCGACAGTCTCAACAGGCTGCCGGTTTGCCGGCGGCGTTCCATTCATATCCAGCCACATACACGCCGGACCCCGGCCCGGCTACATGGACGGCCAACAAGCGGCCCGGTCGCGTTTGCTTAGGCGCATGTCCCGGCGCGGCTAAAACCGTGCCGCAAGGACCGGGCCTGTTTCCCCTTACCGGTAATCGATTATCTCCTGTTCAACGCCCTTGCCGGTTTCTTCTATCCGCCGGATAAGGGCGGACAGTTCGGGAATATCCCTGGTGTCTTTCCGTATCTTGAGGATCTGGTGGAGCATAACTTTATTGAGGGGTCTGGCCAGGGGGAGGTGGCGGTCAAAGGTTGGGGCGTCCATCCTGAGCGGGGAAACCGGGCGGCCCGCGATGTCCATGATATTCTGGAGGATGAGGATACCGTCGGGGTCAAGATCCCCGGCGTGAAAAAAGCGGAACCCGGAAGCGGCAAGGATCCTTATCAGCGTGGCGGCGGCCTTGTTGGGGTAGCCGCCGATGTAAAGAAAACAATCGTACCGGGCCTTTCCGCCGGATCCGTAATTCAGCGGATCGCCTAAGGCGTAGAAAGTTTCCTTGTTTTCCACCGTCAGGACGCTGGGGGTCTCCCCGCCGCTCATGGTTCTGACGCTCCGTATTTCCTTGAGGCTTTCGGCGGGAAGGCCCAGGATAAGGCCGGCGGCGTTAACCAGGGGCGGCAAACGGCCGTTCAGGTATTCCAGGCGGATCCTCCCCGAAATAAGCGTCTCGGGGAACGACCGTTCAAGAAAAGAAAAATCCGGCAGCGGGATACCCTGTTTCTGGGCCTGGGACAGGGCCGGGCCAAAAAGATCCAGAATATTCTCCATCCGTTTTGAGTCGTTGTAAAGGGATACCGACAGGGCCCTGGTAGTCATGCTCCTGCTTCTGCCAGGGTTAAGAAAAACATCAAGAAGGTTCGCAAAGTCTTCCGCCGCCTTCAGGTCCATGTCCCACTTTACCTCACGGGAACTGAACTGTTCCGCCAGGTACCTGAGAAAAGCGATAGTGTTCTTCACGGAAAGGTCTTCCGCTGCCCGGGCCCCGGCCTCGGCGCCCCTTTCCAGATCCGTAAGTTTGTTCCTGAACAGCAAACGGATCAAGTCCGCCTTGCGCCTGGGCTCCAGCATGCCTAAATGTTCAAATAGTTTTTCCATGTTTACGCAGTTAATGGTTTTAAGCCTCTCTCCTTTTTCCCGTTTTTCCCAGCTAAGTCTGATAAGCCCTTTCCGTTCCAGAGCCTCCGCGGCTTCAAGGTAGGATTCCTTTTCATCCGGAACCGCCTGGTCAAAGTCCGGAAAGATCGAGACCGAACGGAGGCGCATGGAATTCCGGAATGTTCCGGCGGCTTCGTCCCGGGGGGCGACAGCCATATAACGGCTGATAAAGGCATCGATAATTTTCTTTTCCCAGCAATTCATAAGCTTCCGCCTGTTTCAATATTCCTGAACTCGGCGGTGTTTGTGCCAAGGCCGCCTTCATCATCGCCGATATGGCAATCCCGTACTTTTACCGCGTTGCCGTAACGGCTTATCACGTTTATCCGGTCCATGTAGGGGCCTATGGCCTCTATTTTTTCCGGGGGAACAGAGGTAATGATCTGGAGTTTAAGATCCTGGTAGAAGGCCAGTATCTTTCCTATCCGTTCATCGTCCATGCGGTTAAAAGCCTCGTCAAAGATGACAAGCCGCGCCGCGCTTTCCGGATGGGCCTTGTAGAAACGGTAAAAACTCGCGGCGATTGCCACGTAGTAGGGGGTCTGGGATTCGCCGCCGGATTTTTCCTTCAGTACCCGGGAAAGGGAAAGCTCCGCCGGGATGCCGGTGTTTTCATCAATGTTGTCGGTTTCCCGTATCTTGATGTCGTAGTGAAAGTAGGTCCGGTAATCGCAGATATCCCGGAGTTCTTTGGAGTCCAGGGGGGAGTTGAGTATCCGGT
>JAISWN010000317.1 GCA_031271075.1 Treponema sp. | reverse complement strand
AAACTCTGGGAGAGCCTTGTCCTCTGCCGCCGGTGGCCCCGGCCGGGGGAACGTTGCCTGGACGCGGGGGCAAGCCCCGGTGGCTGGTCCTGGGTTCTTGCGAGGCTGGGCGCGAAAGTAACCGCGGTAGACCGGGCCCCGCTGGACCCGGGGCTCCTCGCCATAACCGGGCCGGACGGCTTCCCCGCCATAAGCTACCTGAAACACGACGCCTTCACCCTGAAACCCGAAGATATCGGCCCGGTGGACTGGCTTTTCTGTGACCTTATCTGCTACCCTCCCCGGCTCTGGGGGTGGATCCAGAAGTGGCTGGAGTCCGGCCTCTGCGCCAATTTTGTCTGCACGGTAAAGCTGCAGGGCCGCTACGGCCCCGGGGAGGACGACTGGGAGATCCCCCGGCTGCTCGCCGCCCTTCCCGGTTCCCGGGTACTCCACCTGTACCACAACAAGCATGAGCTTACCTGGATGAAACTCGCGGGAAAGGGGCCTGCGGAATGATCGCTACGACAAATCCACAAACTGTATTATACTCTCAGGGTGGAACAACGAGAGACCGCCGTCGCCCTCTGCGCGGTGGGAGCGGAAAAGGTAGTCTCCAACGAGCTGCGCAAACTCGGCCTTAAGGTGGAAGGCTCCGGTTTCGGTAAAGTCCGGTTTCACGCGGATCTTGCGGGCTTGTACCGTTCTCTCATGGCCCTGCGGGCGGCAGATCGGGTGCTGCTGGAGGCCGCTTCCTTTCCCGCCGAAGATTTTGACGCCCTTTTTGAAGGCGCCAGGGATGTCCCCTGGGAGCGCCTGGTTTCCCGGGGAATGGGGCTTGCGGTGGCCAAGGTGCGGGCCAGCCGCTCAAAGCTCCGGGCGGAAACCAGCGTCCAGGCGGTAGTCCACAAGGCTGTGGCGGAACGGCTCTGCGGGGCTTTCCGGGTGAGGCGGCTCCCGGAGGGGGAGAAAACCGCCGAGCTGCGGGTATACATCGAGAAAGACCGGGTTTCCCTGCTTCTCGATATTTCGGGGGAGCCCCTTTTCAAGCGGGGTTACCGCAACGAAGGCGGGGCCGCCCCCTTGCGGGAAACCACCGCCGCGGCGATACTGCTTCTCTCCAACTGGCGGCGGAAATTTCCGCTCTACGATCCTTTCTGTGGTTCCGGGACCATCGTGATAGAAGCCGCCATGTACGCCTGGGATATGGCTCCCGGCCTGGGACGGCGCTTTGCCCTGGAAGACCTCCCCATGGCCAATGGGGAAACCGGGGAGGCGGTATGGACGGAACTGGCGGCAAAGATCGGCTTCGACAGGACGATCCGGATTTCCGGCAGCGATACGGACGGCCGGGCCTTGTCCGCGGCCCGGGCTAATCTGACCCGGGCCCGCGGCCTGGCCGCCGGCGGGTTTTCGCGGAGAATCCGGCAGGGACGGCGGGACGATTCCGCCCCGGCGGCTTCTGTCCAAAACGGCCCCGCGGATCCGGAACTGCGGCTGCTTCCCATGGAGGAGGCCCGCGCCCCCTCAGCCTGGGAGGCGGGATCTCCGGGCTTTATCGTTACCAACCCGCCCTACGGAAAGCGGATCGGCAGCCCCGAAGAGGCGGAGGCGATCTACGGCGGGATGGAAGGGCTGGGGAGGAATTTCCCCGGATGGAAACTTGCCCTGATCACCAGTCATCCGGGTTTCGAGTCCTTTTTCGGCAGGAAAGCGGATTCCTGCCGGGAGATAACCAACGGGGCAATCCCGTCGTTTCTTTTTCAGTATGAAAGATTGTAACGGGAGATCGGTATGTCCGGGGGATCAGTATGTCCATTGTAGTCGAGCATGAAAAACGCCGCAGGGAAATTCTGGAGAAGGCCCTGGACGTGTTCATAGACGAGGGTTTTGAAGATACCACATTCCAGAAAATCGCCGATCGCTGCAGCATTACCCGGACAACCCTTTACATTTACTTCAAAAACAAGAAAGAGATTTTTAATTACAGCATCAAACAGCTCCTCCTTGACGTGGAAGGGGGCATCTCCCGGGTCAGGGAGGACAAGACCCTGAGTGCCGTGGATAAGATCATCAGGATCCTTACGGAGATTGTTGAACGGCTGGAGGCGAGCAGCCGGCTTCTTTTGGTTATTCTGGATTACCTGCTCCACCTGAGCCGGAGCAACTCGGATCCGAATTACCGGGTCCGGCGCCGGACTCTCAGGCTGCGTCATATCCTGGCCAGCATGGTGATAGACGGCATCAAAGCGGGGGAGATCGCGCCGGTTAACGTCAAGACGGCAGACGAGCTGTTTTACGGCCTTATTGAGGCCGCCATATTCCGGCTCGTGGTGCTGAAGCGGGAATCGGTAGGGGATCTGAAAGAGTCGATTGTCCTGGCGGTGCGCCAGATGGCGATAGACCGGAACGGGACTCTTCGGGCATAGTAAGAGGAGGAGCGGAATCATGATACAAGCGGCAATTATCGGTTTGGGAGTTATCAGCGAAGCTCATATTTCGGCCATTGGATCCCTCGGCAATGCCCGTCTTATCGCGGCCTGCGATACTGAAGCTTCCAAAAAATCTCTTCTACCGGCAGGGACGGCTTTCTACACCGATTATGAGGAGATGTTCCGGCGGGAGAAACCCGATGTGGTGCATATCTGCCTGCCCCATTTTCTCCATTACCCGGCGGCAAAAAAGGCCGCCGAGGCGGGCTTCAATGTTTTTGCGGAAAAACCCCTGGCCATGAACGGGGCCGAGGCCGCGGAATACGTAAAGCTGGAAAAAACCTGCGGGGTTAAGATATGCCTGTGTCTGCAAAACCGCCTGAACGCCACCTCGGAAACCCTCCGCCAGGTCCTCCAAAGCGGCGAATACGGCAGGGTCACCGGCCTCAGAGGCTCCGTGGCCTGGTACCGATCCAAGGAGTATTACCAGGCAGGCCCCTGGCGGGGCATTATGGCCCAGGCCGGCGGGGGCTGCATGATCAACCAGGCGATCCACACCATGGATCTGATGCAGTACTTTGCGGGAAGCCCTATCGCCAGCGTCAAGGGAACCCTGGGGCAGGTTCTGGACTACGGCATCGAGGTCGAGGATACCGCCACCGGGCGCATCGTCTTTGAGAACGGCGCCGTGGGACTCTTTACCGCCTCGGTCGCCAATTACACCGATGAGAATGTCGAGCTATCCGTCCGCTGTGAAAAGGGTGAATTTGTACTCCGGGATAAAAAACTCCTGCTCAGGGGAAGGGGGCCGGGAGACCAGGGGGAGGACCGGATCCTGGCTTCCGATTCCGCATCCTTCGTGGGCAAGGCGGTTTACGGCAACAGCCACGCCAAACTTATCGACAAATTCTACCGGGCCCTGGAAGCCGGCGGGGGATGGTACATCCACCCCGAGGAGGGCCTTCCCTCCCTGCTGATGATAGACGCCATCCGGGAGAGCAGCCGGACCGGGAAGACCGTCTACTTTAAGCGGTAAAGGGATCCTTAAGAAAGGATCTTTAAGAAGGCCCAACCGCTGGATAAGCGCCGCCGAAACACCATCAAAAAATCGCAACTATTCAGTCATATCTGAATTTTGTTGAAATTTTGGCGACAAACAGCATTGATTTCTATAAAACCGCAGTGTTTTCGATGGGTTATGGTCCAAACCAGACCAAAATAGGGATCGGCTGAATAGTTACCAATCATCTAACCCTTGCCCAAAATTCAGTCTTTTGATACTCTTTCTTTGACTTTGAGTAGTCACACGCCGGCGTGGTGGAACGGTAGACACGGCAGACTCAAAATCTGCTGTCCGCGAGGATGTAAGAGTTCAAGTCTCTTCGCCGGTATCTGTAATTCCTTCTGGTATAAAGAATTAGGAGCAGGGATGCCGGATACTATTGAAGGCGCCAAACGGAATGATCTACCGTGAAAACGCTTTCATGCCATGCTCAACCGCTTTTCGATAGAACCCTTCAAAACTATCACCAAATCCGGTAAAAACGGTCCATTAGCGTCTTCATTTAGCCTATTCCCCCTGAGTAACCCCGGAATCACCCATTTCCCCGGTTTCCTTATCCAGTTTTCGGACTTTTTCGGCGAAAAAATCAACGATTATCCGATTGACAGCCTCCCCTATGTCCTCAATAGCCGCTTTTTGAGCGTTTTTCAGGGAGGTTTCCGGGTCGATTTCCTTGCAAAAGAGCTCGGTTGGGTCTATGGATAAGGCGGAAGCCAGCTTTTGTATCATATTTGACGATGGAAACTTGCCTTTTATCTCAAGCATTCCGATATATTGAGTCGAAGTTCCTGTCTTTTCGGCTAGTTTTGCCTGACTCCAGCCCCGGGCTTGCCGGTGTTTTTTCAGGTTTGAAGCCAAAACTTCTCTAATATTCGTCATACCCAATCTTAGAAACGGACTTATTCGACAGCCTCGTTATGCGCAGTGGTGCCGTACTTTTATTGCATTAAATCTTCTACATTATTTTCTTTTAATAATTTTATCCAATTCCTTTTATTATAAAAAAACCTAATCACATTGATCCTTTTATTTTTTTCATCCACCTTATAGTACAATACATAATTTTTTACTTTTATTGATCTTATACCCAATGACGCTAAATAAGTGTCTTGAACTAATGCCCTTGAAAATGGTGTTTTTTGATGTAATTCAATTTTTGAATTATTTCTTCAACCAAATTTTCAGCCGCTTTAGGCGCTTCCAATGTCTCTGCAATATATTTATAACTTGAATCTATATCTTCGTGTATTATTTTTGAAAAATTTAATGAGTACATTTATTTTCCAAGATACCCGCTTAAATTTTTCATCATTTGTTCTTCTGCTATTGTTTCTCCATTTTTTATTTGATCCAACCCAACCTGTATTGCCTGATATAATTCAATTCGTCCCATTAATTCTTCATAAGTTTCAATGCCCATGACGGCCAAATCCCCATGTCCATTTTTTGTGATAAATATAGGTTCCCTATAATTATGGCAAAAGTCCGAAATTTCCCCATAATTAAGCAATTCTGTGCATTCTCTTATTTCGGGCATAATTTTCTCCTATTCCAAGAATTATTTTTAGTATACTCTATTTCCACTTATTGATCAATAGGTCATGTAAATATTCAAACATAGAGCAATCAATATGTATGATTTTTTATACATAAAATTTAGGCACCATTGCACATAACGTTCCGGCTGTTTGCGACGTTTTTGCAGCCCGAATAAGGGCTTTGCGAAGCAAAGACCAGGGCTGCAAAAATGTGGGTGGAGTGTGGCGTGGGAATGGAGCGA
>JAISWN010000224.1 GCA_031271075.1 Treponema sp. | reverse complement strand
TAGCGGTAGCTGCCGCCGGTCTCCACCGGGCGTTCCCGGTCTTCCCTTTCCAGAACCGCGCCGGCTATGCTGGTCCGGTTTTCCCGGAAGGGAAGATCGATTACCCGGAACCGGACAAGCAGGAAGCCGAGGATCGTGAGTATCACCAGGAATCCCGCCAGGGGCAGGAGAAAATGACGGGGGCCCAGGGGCAGTTTGGGCAGCGGAGGATAGAGTTTATGGAGTTCCCCGCTTTCAAGCCAGTCGGAAAGCCGGTCCTGCCCGCCGTATTTACGGATTATCCTGAGAGCCCGGATAGCGATCCTGTTTTTTGGATCCAGATCCTGGACTTCAAGGTAATAGTCCAGGGCCTCGACGGTTTCCCCCCGGCGCAGGTACAGCGCCCCCATGCCCAGCAATGCCAGGGGGTCCCGGGCTTTTACTTTCCGGGCCAAGTTAAAGTACTCAAGGGCGCCTTTGAAATCGTTTGTATGGAGGCAGGACACGGCAAGGATGTAATAATAGCGGAAAATGCCATGGTAGCGGTTTGCCCCCTCCACTTCCAGGGTTTTAATGGCCCCTTCGAAATTCCGCCGCCTTGCCAGGCGGATCGCTTTTGTTAATATCGGATCCAGTCTCATCGCGGCTCGGGGATGCCATAACGGGAACGCAGACGGGCAATCTCCTCTTCCATCCGGAGAAGTTCTTCTTCACTGATCTGAAAATCCGAATTGATGGAATGGTCAATCCGGGTCAGCAGATCCTTCAGGGTGTTTATATCATCCTGTAAAGGGGAAACAGGGGAGGCAGGATCGGTGGGGAGTTGCGGAGCCTTGTCCGGGAGCGGAGGCTCAAGGGCGGTCATCACGTTGTAGACGATAAAGCCCGAGGGATCATTCGCGGCCAGGAGCAGGGAAGCGGAGAAAGATTCCCCCGCCTGTATCCTGCGGGGCTCGAAATAGTATGCCGCCGCCGAATCGCCGGGATTGTTACGATTGTTGAAATTCCTGCCCTCCGAATATTTGAGCTTCCAGGGGGTATCGTTCAGCCGTTTCCAGTTCGCCACATGGACAAGATCCGGCCTGCCCCCGGCCTCCGGGCCCAGGCTGCCCATCAGGGACAAGCGATCGTTTCCGGATATCCACCACTTATCCGGAGACAGGGAATCGAAAGTGGTTTCACCGTTCAATGGCTTGATGTCCGTAACCAGGGGAGAGCCGGGCCTGCCTTCCCCCAGGTTTGTGTCCAGGAGAAAACGGATGCCTACATCGGCCCGCCGGGAACCGGTATTTTCGACCAGGAAGGTGATTTTTACCCCGTTGGATGAAGAAGAGCCGCCGGTTTTGATGAATTCAAAGCGCTCGGTTACCCTGAGGAAGGAGGATTCGAATACCAGGGCCGGCCTCAGCTCGTTATTGTCAAGACGGATCTTAAACTTACTGTTTTCCCCGAGTTTATAGGCTTTTTCATTGTAATAGGCCGTAAGCAGGCTGGTCCGCGGATCCTGATGGGAGAAGAGGGGCTCAAATTTAAGGGGTGAAAAACCGGTTAAATAGTAAAGGGAAAAGCGGCCGGCTTCCGGGTTCAGGCTGAGGCGTATATGCCCGTTGGTAAAATCAACCGCCCCGAGGCAGGGTATCAGGGCCGCTAAAACGGTCAGAAGGCAGACAACCCGCTTCATCGTATACCTTCCTGGTTAGACTCGTTCAGAAGCCGCAACATTTCATCGCTCAGTTCCGCCGCCGCGGCCCGCAGGGAAAGAAGACGCCGGTCTTTTTCCGCCTGGCTCAGGGGAGCGGGCGGAACGGCGCCCACGGGCGGCGGCGGGGATCCTGAGTCCGATTCCAGCGCCCTGATTCGGGCTTCAGCCTCCTGAAGCTGCCGCCGGTACTGGGCGTTGGCCGCCTCAAGATCCGGAATATGGGTATCCTTGAGCAATTCGGCGATTCGTTTCTGGTAGGCGATAAGGGCCTGATCGTAGGAGCGCTCCCGCCGCTGGTATTCTTCAATGGCTCTGAGGGACTCTTCGTGGCTCCATTTAAGGAGGGCCAGCAACTCTTCCTCGATTTTTTTCTGGTTGATGAGTCCAAGCCGGTACGAGGAAGCTTCGTATTTGGCGCTTCCGGGATAGCCGGTAGTTACCATCATGAAAATATCCCGGGCATAGTCAAGCTGGCCCATGGCGTAGAGACATTCCCCTATCCAGTACAGGGCGGCGGATTTCCGGGCCGCGGCGCTGCTTCCCGGGGGAAGGGGCTCGGTCCCGCCAATCCTGTCGGTGTAAAGTTTGAGGAATATCAGGGCTTCATCGTAACGGCCAAGGTGATACAGGGCCCGGCCCCTGTGGTAGGGGATTTCCCGGAGGCGTTTGCTTTCAGGGGCGGTAGTTTCAACAGCGTCCATATCCCGTATTGCCCCTCTGTAATTCCCGGAGGAAAGCTCCGCCAGGGAGATCCAGTAATACGCCTCTCCCTTAAGCTCCGGGTCTACCGCTTCCGCCTGAGCCCGGCGCAGTTCGCCTATCGCTTCCCGCCAGCGGCCTTCCTGGTACAGAGAGAGTCCTGACTGGAGCCGGTTAAAGCCCGGCGCGGCGGCCTTTGCGGTTCTGTCGGGCGGTTTGGTCTGGGACAGAGCGGGTTCCTCTTGAAAAATCAGGAGAAACAGGCAAAAAAAAGGTAATAAGACCGCCTTTTTATTCATCCGCGATGATCCTCCTGAACATGAATTCCCTAAATTTTCGGCAAAAAAACCGATTAAATAAGCCCCTTGAAGGATCGCAGCAAGGCTTTTTTATCTTCCGCCTGGAAAAAGGCGGAGCCGGTTACCAGAATATCCGCCCCGGCCTCCCGTACCCAGGGGGCGGTTTCCCCGTTGATCCCCCCGTCCGCCGAAATGAGGTAGCCAAGGCCCCGTTTTTCCCGGATTTTTGCCAGGTTTCGTACCTTTTCAAGACATTCGGGAATCAGGATCTGCCCGCCGAAACCGGGATTTACGGTCATTACCAGTACCAGATCCAGGAAGGGTAAAAGTTCTTCAATAAGGATCAGCGGCGT
>JAISWN010000215.1 GCA_031271075.1 Treponema sp. | reverse complement strand
CTGTTTATCACCGGAAGCGGCGGGCGGCTTTCCCGGAAGGGGATCTGGAAAAATTACCGGCGCCTTACCCTTTCCCTGGGAACCGGTTCCCGCCTCCACAGCCTGCGGCACAGTTTCGCCACCGAATTGCTGGCCGGGGGGGCGGATCTGCGTTCCGTGCAGGAACTCCTGGGGCATAGCGATATTACCACTACCCAGATCTATACCCATGTGAATTCCGCGCAGCTCCGGGAGAGCCACCGGAAATTCCTGCCCAGGCTGGGAGATCGGAGGGCCACATGAAGATACGGAAAGAGAATATCCTGGGCCTCCTGGTGGTCCTTATCCTGGGCGGCGGCATCATGGGGGTGTACTTCTACGAAAAGCGGAACACCAACGCCGCCCTGGCGGCCCGGATGGCGGAACTCAGCCCCAAGGGCGGGCCGCCTGAAACCATCGAAGGGCTCCGGGCCGCCATCGCCGCCTACGGGGAAGCGGTGGAAGCCCACGTGCGGGATGCGGCCCAGACCGGAACCTACTGGAAGATCCTCGCCACCCGGCTTGCGGACAAGGGGATGCACCAGGACGCCCTGGAGGCCCTGGAAATGGCCCTCCGTTACAACGCGGAAGACCCCACCATCTTTTACCTTACCGGCGTTTCGGCGGGGATTGCGGCGAAGTCTTCCCTGGATTTTCCCCAGCCGGGGGAGCAGGTTTCCCGGCGGGAAGGGTACTTAGGCCTCTCCGAGCGGGCCTACCTGCGGGCCATAGAACTGGACAAGGCTTACGCCAAACCCCGCTATGCCCTGGGGGTGCTCTACTCCTTTGAGCTTGAGCGTCCCGGGGAGGCCATACCCCACTTGTCCAGATACCTGGAGCTTATGCCCCGGGATGTGGACGGCATGTTTGTCCTGGCCCGGGCCTACTATATGACCGGACAGTACGCGGAGGCGATTGATCTTTACGACCGTATCCTGGTTACAACCAGGGACACGAAAAAACAGGAAGAAGCCCGGAACAACCGGGATTACATAAGGGGGCAGGTGTATGGATAACCGGGGCCTCCTTGACCTCATGATCGCCCGTATTCCCGGCCTGACCGTTCTTGAGCGGGGAAAACTCTGCCGGAAATTTGACCGGGAAGGGGAACTATCCATACTTTCAAAGAAAGATCTGGAGTTGTTTCTGGATCGCCCCTTAAGGCGGCCCTGGACTATGGAGCAGCTTTGCGTTCAGGCGGAGAAAGACGCCGCCGCGGCCCGGCTCCGGGGAATCCGCTGGGTTTCCCTGGTCTCCCCGGCCTATCCGCCCCTGCTCCGGGAGATGTACGATCCCCCGGCGGCGCTTTTTTTCCGGGGCGCTCTGCCCGGGCCGGAGCGGCCTGTGGCGGCCGTGGTGGGAACCCGCCGCCCTTCGGGCCGGGCCCTGGCCCAGGCTTTCGATATTGCCCGGGAACTGAGCCGGCAGGGCGTAACCGTGGTTTCCGGGCTTGCCCTGGGAATCGACGCCATGGCCCACCGGGGCAGCCTGGATGCCGCCGGGGCCCCCGCCGTGGCGGTGCTGGGTTCCGGGGCCGACGAGGTGTACCCCGCGGCAAACCGGGTTGTGGCCCGGCGAATTCTGGAATCCGGCGGGGCTATCCTTTCCGAATACCCCCCCGGAACCCCGCCCCGGAAGTGGTACTTCCCGGCCAGGAACCGGATCATCTCCGCCCTGGCCCGGGGGGTGCTGATTGTGGAGGCGCCGGAAAATTCCGGGGCCCTGATCACCGCCCGTTTTGCCTTGGAACAGAACCGGGATCTCTGGGTAGCCTCCGCCGGCGTGGTTCCCTCTCCCGGCGGGGCAGGCACGGCCCGGCTGGCGGAGGAGGGGGCTAAAATCATCCGCACAGCTTGGGATATATTGGACGAGTGGAATATGAAACCGGTGCAAACCGGGGAAAAAAAAGGCAGAGATCTATGGCGATAGACGCGGAAACAGTGGTAAAGACAGAAAAAAAGCCCAGGGCCCGGAGCCGGGCAAAGAAAGAGGTCCTGAAAAAAAAGCCGGAAAAGAAGATCCTGGTTATCGTGGAATCCCCGGCCAAGGCGAAAACCATCGAGAAGTACCTGGGCCCTTCGTATACGGTTAAGGCCTCCATGGGACACCTGATCGATCTCCCCAAGTCGCGGCTTGCCATCGATGTGGACAACAACTTCGAGCCTGAATATATCACGGTCCGGGGGCGGGCAAAGATACTCAGGGAACTCCGGGGAGACGCCGGGAAGGCGGACACCGTATTGCTGGCAAGCGATAATGACCGGGAAGGGGAGGCCATTGCCTGGCACCTGCGGAACGCCATTACCGAAAAACACGGGGATATACCCATCCGGCGGATCAGTTTTAACGAGATAACCCCCGCGGCGATCCGGGACGCGGTGGCCAGCCCCGGTTCTATCGACGAATCCAAGGTAAACGCCCAGAAGGCCCGGCGGGTTCTGGATCGCCTGGTGGGCTACAACCTTTCCCCCCTGCTGTGGAAGAAGGTGAAGAACGGCCTCTCCGCCGGCCGGGTGCAGTCCGCGGCCTTACGGCTTATCTGTGAAAGGGAGAAGGAAGTGGAATCCTTCATCCCCGAGGAATTCTGGACCCTGGAGGCGGACTTTCGGCAGGGCAAGACCACTTACACCGCCCAGTTGGTAAGCTGGCAGGGGAAGAAGCCGGAGCTTAAAAACGAGGCCCAGGTCAACGAGATCATCGAAAAGATCAAGAACGCCGCCTGCGTGGTGGCGGAGATCCGGGAAACCGACAAGACCCTACGGCCCCGGCCTCCCTTTACCACCAGCCAGCTCCAGCAGACCGCGGCGAACCGTCTTGGCTTTATCAGCCGGAAGACCATGCAGCTTGCCCAGCAGCTTTACGAGGGAGTGAATATCGGGGAGGGCCGGGTAGGGCTTATCACCTATATGCGTACCGATTCGGTGCGGATCTCCCAGATCGCCCTGGAGGAGGTGCGGGGCTGGCTGGGGCAGAACTACCCGGGGGATTTCCCCGAAAAGGCCATAGAGTATTCGGTGGGGAAGAAGGCCCAGGACGCCCACGAGGCGATCCGGCCCACCTATGTTTCCTATACCCCGGACAGCGTTAAGGATTACCTTACCAGGGATCAGCTCCGGCTTTACACGATTATTTGGGAGCGTTTCGTTTCCAGCCAGATGAACAGCGCCAAAAGCCGCAGCCTCAGCGCGGATATCCGGGTTTCCCCATCCAGCGGGGAAGAGGGCATCTTCCGGATCTCCGGCAGCAGGCTTATCGAAAAGGGTTTCTACAAGGTGTTGAAACTTCTGGCCTCGAAGGAGGAGAAGGGAAACGTCTATCCCTCGTTCATAGAGGGGGAGCAGGTTCACGCGGATAAATTCTACCCCGAACAGCACTTTACCCAGGGCCCGTCCCGGTACACCGACGCCTCCATCGTCAAGACCCTGGAGGAAAACGGCATAGGCCGGCCTTCCACCTACGCGCCTATCATATCGGTGCTGCTGGATCGGTACTACGTAACCCGGTCCAACCGCCAGCTTGTGCCCACCCTGCTGGGACGGCTGATCAACGACATGCTGGTGGAGTATTTCCCCCGTTACGTGGATACCGCCTTTACGGCGAACATGGAAACCAAACTTGACGAGGTGGAGGAAAGCGCGGTCAAGTGGCCCGATATGATCCGGGAATTCTGGGATCCCTTCAAGGATCAGGTGGATGAGGTGGGAAAGACCCTGGAATCCTTCAAGGGTTCCCTGGACGAGCCCACCGATCATGTGTGTGAAAAGTGCGGCAAGCCCATGGTGAAAAAGCTGGGCCGTTTCGGTTTCTTCCTTGCCTGCACGGGCTTTCCCGAATGCCGGAACACCAAATCCATTCCCCTGGCCAAGTGCCCCAAATGCGGCGGAGACGTAGTGGCCCGCCGGACCAAGGGCCGGGGCAAGGAATTCTACGGCTGCACCAACTATCCGGACTGCGATTTTATCAGCCACTTCAAGCCGATAGACCAGAAATGCCCCAAGTGCGGCCAGTTCATGGTGGAAAAATACGACAAGAAAAACGGCGCCCGCAAGGCATGCATCAACCCGGACTGTGACTACCTGCACAGCGATGATGATGGGGATGATAAGCATGATGGGGAATAAAAAAACCGCCGGGGCGCTAAAACCCGGCGCCGCGAAAGCCGGACCGGTAGAGGCCGGGGCAAAGCCCGCGGTTTCCGGCGCGGGGGGCACGGCGGCAGAGTACCTTTCCTACCTGGCCTCGGTCCGGGGGCTGTCCCCCAGAACCCTTGAAGCCTACGGCAAGGATCTGGAACATTTCGGCAACTACTGCGGCAACGCGGGTGTCCGGCCGGAAGCGGCAAGCCCCTATGAGGTGCGGAACTTTATCACCGACCAGAGCGCCGAAGGCATCGCCTCGGTAAGCGTGAACCGGGCCCTTTCCTCCATCCGGGGTTACTACCGCTGGCTTATCCGCTTCGGGTACCGGAAGGACAATCCCTGCGGGGATCTGCGGAACCTCAAGAGCCCCAAGACCCTGCCCGGTTTCCTCTGGGAGGGGGAGATGGCAAGTTTCGCCGGGCTTCCCGACACCGCCGGGATCCTCTGGCCCGCCAGGGACAAGGCGCTTATCCTGGTCATGTATTCCGGGGGCCTGCGGATCTCGGAGTTGGCGGCCTTGTCCCTTAAGAAGATCGAGGCTGATTTCAGCGGGGGAAGGGTGATAGGCAAAGGCGACAAGGAAAGGCAGGTGTTTTTTTCCGATGAAACCCGGGAAGCCCTGGAGGGGTACCTGCCGGAACGGGAGGCAAGGCTCAAGGCCCTGGGGCCGGACGGAAAAAGCCCCACGGATAGGCTCTTTGTCAACCACAAAGGGGGCGCCATTTCCGTACCCGGTATCCGCTGGATAATCGCCCGCTACGCCGAAAGATCCGGCCTGGGGAAGAACATCCATCCCCACAGCCTGCGCCACAGTTTTGCCACCCATCTGGTAAATTCGGGCTGCGACATCCGGGTGGTACAGGAACTCCTGGGACACGCCAGCCTGTCCACCACCCAGCGTTACACCCACGTAGATATGGAGCGCCTCAAGAAGGTGTACGCCAAGTCACACCCCCACGCGGAGAGGAAAGTATGAAAAACAGGACAGGAAAATGGTTATGAACGATGTGAAGATAAGATCCACCACGGTTCTTGTGGTGCGCCGGGACGGCAAGGTCGCCATGGCCGGGGACGGGCAGGTAACTTTGGGCGAAACGGTGATGAAGAACAACGCCCGCAAGGTCCGCAGCATGCTGGACGGCAAGGTTCTCTGCGGTTTCGCCGGGGCCACGGCGGACGCCTTTACCCTCTTTGACCGCTTCGAGGAGAAGCTCAAGGAATATTCCGGCGACCTTCTCCGGGCGGCGGTGGAGCTGGCAAAAGTCTGGCGTACCGACCGGACTCTGCGGCGGCTAGAGGCCATGCTCCTGGCGGCGGACAGATCCAGGATACTCCTGATCTCCGGCACCGGGGACGTGATCGAGCCCGCCGGAGACGCCCTGGCCATCGGTTCCGGGGGGAATTACGCCTACGCCGCGGCCCTGGCCTACCTTGAGGGGAGCGGCTTCTCCGCGGCGGAGATTGCCGAGAGGAGCCTCCGGATAGCGGGGGATATTTGTATCTATACCAACGGGCACATTACCCTGGAGGAATTGTCGTAATGGGAGATCGAACAGTGGCAGATAAAAACATGGAACGCTTAACGCCCAGGGAAATTGTGGCTGAGCTGGACAAGTACATTGTGGGGCAGAAGAAAGCCAAACGGGCCGTGGCGGTGGCCCTGCGTAACCGTATCCGGCGGCTTAAGTTGGATCCGGAGATCCGGGAAGACATAGCCCCCAAAAACATCCTCATGATAGGCCCCACCGGGGTGGGGAAGACCGAGATTGCCCGCCGGCTTGCCAAACTTGCCGGTTCCCCCTTTATCAAGGTGGAGGCCACCAAGTACACCGAGGTAGGCTACGTGGGCCGGGATGTGGAGTCCATGATCCGGGATCTCATGGCCGCCGGCTTTCAGATGGTCAAACAGGAGATGCAGGAAAGCGTAAAGGCGGAGGCCGAGAAACGGGCCGAGGAAGCCCTGCTGGATCTGCTCCTGCCGGGAAGCGGGAAAAAGACCAAAAATTCCAAGGCCAAGCCCGTGCCGGTGGTACGCCCCTTCGCCTTCAACAAACCCGGGGAGCCGGGCTTAATGGGCGCCGCTATTCAGGTAGGCATTCCCGTCTTCAGGAAGAACGGGGGGAAAGGCGATCCCGTTCCCGTGGGAGAGCTTCCGGGAGGCGGCGAAACCGCCGAAACCGCCGAAGCAGGGCTTGCCGGGGAGAAGGGGAAGGAGGATGCCGACAAGGACAATTCAACCAGGGAAAAATTCCGGATCATGCTCCGGGAAGGGAAACTGGAGGATAGAACCGTAGAGTTCCAGATCCAGCAGAGCCCCCAGTTTCCCTCCTTCGAGATGATGGGCGCGGGTATGGAGGAATTCGGGGCCAGCATTTCCGAACTGGTGGGCGCCCTGGGGGGAACCCAGAAGAACAAGGTGATGTCGGTTAAGCGGGCCAGGGAGATACTGATCGGTGAGGAGGCGGAAAAACTCATCGACCGGGATCGGGTAAGCGACGAGGCCCGGCAGCGGGTGGAGGAAACGGGCATCGTTTTCATCGACGAGATCGACAAGATCGCCGTCAGGGGTGAACGGGGCGGGGGTCCCGATGTAAGCCGCGAGGGGGTGCAGCGGGACATCCTTCCCATCGTGGAAGGCGCCACGGTTACCACCAAGTGGGGCCCGGTAAACACGGATCATATCCTCTTTATCGCCGCCGGGGCCTTTAACGTGAGTAAGCCCTCGGATCTGATCCCCGAACTCCAGGGCCGCTTCCCCCTGCGGGTGGAGCTGGACTCCCTGGGCAAGGACGACTTTCTGCGGATCCTCACGGAGCCCAAAAACGCCCTAACCAAGCAGTACACCGGCCTTCTTGCCACCGAGAATATCGACATTGAGTTCAGCCCCCAGGCGGTGGAACGGCTGGCCGTCCTGGCGGCGGAGGTGAACTCCCGGCTGGAGAATATCGGCGCCCGGCGGCTTCACACCATCATGGAGAGCCTTCTGGAGGAGCTTTCCTTTGAGGCCCCGGATATAGCCCCGGCGAAGATCCCCATTACCGCCGAATACGTGGATGACAAGCTCAGCGGCCTGGTAAAGGATCAGGATCTGGGCAGGTACATTCTGTAGGGAGCTAATAAGCCCCTAAAAAGATGCCGAAGATTTTAAGAGAGGGTAAGGATCGTGATATCGAGTACTTTTGATAAAACTGTGGATCTCCTGCACCGGGCCATGGATGCGAGTCTTGTCCGCCGGGACGTGATTGCCAACAACATAGCCAACGCCAATGTGCCCAACTTTAAACGGTCGATGGTGAATTTCGAGAGCGAACTGAAGCGGGCACTGGAGAGCGAAGGGCGGCGGCCGCCCCTGGAGCTTAACCTGACCGACCCCCGGCATATACCCGGCTGGCGGCCCAGGGATTACCGGGATGTGGAGGTAAGACGGGTTCTCGATTACACCAGTGCTTACAACAACAACGGGAACAACGTGGATCCTGAACAGGAACTTATGCTGGCCCTGGAAAACCAGATGACCTATACGCTTCTGGCCCAGTCCGCGGCGTTTGAATTCGGCCAGATTAGCCGGGTATTACGGTAGGGGGTAAGCTATGGGTATCTTTAGTTCAATCGGAATAGCCGCCACGGGGATGAGCGCCCAGCGGCTCCGCAGCGACGTAATCGCCGACAACATGGCTAACGCCTCTACCACCCGCACCGCCGAAGGAGGGCCCTTCCGCCGGAGCCGGGTGATCATGAGGCCCCGGGTAGAGAGCCCCTACTGGCGTTCCCCCTTCCTGCCGGACACGCTGGATAACGGCGCAGGAAAGGGCGTGCGGGTAGCGGAAGTGCAGAAAGACTACGCCACGGAAAACCGGCTGGTCTACGATCCTACCCATCCGGACGCCATCAGGACCGGGCCCCGGCAGGGATACGTGGAAATGCCTAACGTGGATATCGTTACCGAGATGACCGACATGATCTCCGCGTCCCGGGCCTACGAGGCGAACGCCTCGATTATCGAAGGTTCCAAGGCGATGTTCCAGCGGGCCCTGGAAATCGGCGGACGCTGATGACGGAAGGGGAGGGTGATAAATGAATTTTTTAACGCCGGAAACGGTAAGCGGAGACCGGGTTTCCATGAAGCTTACCCATCCGAAACACATGGCTCCCGATCCGGCCTATTACTCAGGGACCGGGAAACGGGTTCTGGATCTGGAGAAGGCAACCGGGGCGGGAATGGTTACCCGGGCGGGAACCTTTGAGGAGGCCATGCTCAACGCCCTGGACCGGGTGTCCGGGGATCAGCAGTTCGCCAGCGAATTGAACCAGCGGGCTATTACCCAGCCCGGTTCGGTAGACATTCACGATCTTACCATCGCCCAGGCAAAGGCGTCCATGTCTCTGGATACATCCCGGAAAATTTTGGATCGCCTCGTTCAGGGCTGGAGGGACATAATAAACACGCGATAGTGAGTAGTTTCCGGCGGGCGCCCGGCGGCAAAACCAGGCGGGTTTTGAGGCCGGCTCAATAGCAGCCGCTCGCCGCGACTATTAGAGGGGGGGAGTATGGATTGGTTAAAAAAAATTCTCGGGCAGATCACTACCCTTTGGGGTAAGTGGTCCATGGTTCAGCGGCTTATCCTCGTTGGCATTGGGGTAGCGGTCATAGGGGGGCTTCTGGCCCTTTTTTCCGTTTCTTCCACGCCCACCATGGTGCCGGTTATCGATGCGCCCATCCGGGACGAGGCTGCCCGGGATAGGATTGTTGCGCGGATAAACGAGGAGGGGGTAAGAACCCAGGTTACCCCGGAGGGGTTGATCCAGGTGCCCGATGGAACCACTGCCCGGCGGCTCCGATCCCTCCTGATCCGGGAGGATCTTATCCCCTCGGGTACCGACCCCTGGGCGATCTTTGACCGGGACCGGTGGACCATCACGGATTTTGAGCGGAACGTCAACCTGCGCAGGGCCATTACCCAGATGGTTACCGACCATGTCAAAGCCCTGGACGAGGTGGACGACGCCAATGTTACTATCGTTACGCCGGAAAGAACCCTCTTCAGTTCCGAACAGAACCCGGTAAGCGCCAGTGTTACTATCTTTCCCAGACCGGGAAGCGATATTATCCAGAACCGTAAGAAAATTGAAGGGATACAGAAGATCCTCAAGTTCGCCGTGGAGGGTCTTAAAGACGAAAATATCGTTATCACCGATCAGGCGGGCCTGGTGCTCAACGATTTTACCGGCATGGCCGCTCTGGACCGGATAAAGCTCATCGAGCAGGAGAACAAGCTGATCCAGACCCTGGAAGCCAAGTACCGGGCCCTGGTTCTGTCGGCCCTGCAGCAAACCTTCGGCAGTGACCGGGTGCGGGATCTGAATATCAAGATAGACATGGATATGTCCCGGAAGACCACGGAACGGGAACTCTATTCCCCCATCACCATAAGACCCCGGACCCCCGGGCTTGCCTACGATGATTCGGAATTGCGGGATTCGGTAACCATCTCGGAAACCATCTCCGCTACCAAATGGCAGGGAACCGGCTATAACCCCGAAGGGCCCGCCGGCGTGGAAGGCCAGACCTCCCCGGCCTTCAAGGACATGTCGAACCTCTATGGCCAGATGAGCCAGGAAACCAGAACCCACAACGAAGTGATCAACACGGAAAAGTCCCAGGAGGAGCGGAGCCCCCAGATCAACCGGGTTACCGTGTCGGTAAACATAGACGGGATATGGAAACGGAAGCACGATGAAAAGGGGAACCCGGTTACCCTGGACGATGGTTCCATTGAGCGGGACTATGCCCCGGTTCCCCCGGAACAGCTCCGTTCCGCCCAGCTTTTGATCCAGAACGCGGTAGGCTACAATTCCGCCCGGGGGGATTCGGTAACGGTGCAGAACATTCCCTTTGACCGGACGGAGCAGTTCAAGGCTGAAGACGGGGCCTATTTCAGGCAGAAGCAGATGCAGACTACCGTAGTGATATTTCTTATCGGGGTAGTTATACTGCTCTTGTCTTTCATCATCTTCAGGGCGATCAGCCGGGAGATGGAGAGGAGGAAGCGGCTTGCCGAGGAGGAGCGGGCCAAGCGGGAGCAGGCGATTCGGGAAGGCGCCCTCATCCAGGCGGAAGAAGAAGGGGTGGACGTATCCATCTCTGTGGAAGAGCGGAGCCGCATGGAGCTTCAGGAAACGGTGGCCAATATGGCGAAAGAACATCCTGAAGATGTGGCCCAGCTTATCAGAACCTGGCTCCTGGAGGAATAAAAGTGGCAAAGGAAACAAGCGTGGCCGGCGGCGCCAAGGCCGGAAGCGGCAAGAAAAAGGGCAAAGAATTCAACGGCCGGCAGAAGGCCGCGATTTTCCTCGTATCGGTGGGTTCGGAAATATCCGCGGAGATCTTCAAGTATCTGCGGGAAGACGAGATAGAAACCCTCACCTTTGAAATCGCCCGGATGGAGACCATCGAGCCTGAGCAGAAAGAAGAAGTGCTCCAGGAGTTCCAGGAACTCATGATGGCCAACCAGTTCATCACCACCGGCGGCATCGACTACGCCCGGGAACTGCTGGAAAAATCCCTGGGAAGCCAGAAGGCCATCGACATCATCAACCGGCTTACCTCAAGCCTCCAGGTGCGGCCCTTCGATTTTATCCGCCGCACCGATCCCGCCCACCTTCTCAACTTTATCCAGCAGGAGCATCCCCAGACCATAGCCCTGATCCTGGCCTACCTGGAGCCGAACAAGTCTTCCGTTATTCTCCAGAACCTTCCCAACGAAATACAGCACGATGTGGCCCGCAGAATCGCTACCATGGACAGGACCAGCCCGGAAGTGCTTCGGGAAGTGGAAAGGGTACTGGAAAAAAAACTCTCCACCCTGTCCAGCGAAGACTACACCACCGCCGGCGGCGTGGGGAGCATCGTAGAGATACTCAACCTGGTTGACCGGGCCTCGGAAAAACAGATCATCGAGGCCCTGGAAGACGAAGACCCGGAACTGGCGGAAGAGATCAAGAAGCGGATGTTCGTGTTCGAAGACATTGTTATGCTGGATGACCGGGCTATCCAGAAGGTGCTGCGGGAAGTGGATTCCCAGGAACTTTCCAAGGCTCTGAAATCCGTGGATACGGAAGTGCAGGACAAGATCTTCCGGAATATGAGTAAACGCGCAGCCCAGATGCTCAAAGAGGATATGGAGTATATGGGCCCGATTCGGCTTAAGGATGTGGAGGAATCCCAGCAGAAGATCGTGTCCATTATCAGGCATCTTGAGGATACGGGTGAAATTGTGGTTGCCCGTTCCGGCGAAGACGAAATGGTCGTTTAACCGCGGCTCTCCGGGTTTTTCAGTGAAAGGATTCAGCTAGTGGCAAAGGCAGTTTTCAGACCCGGTGAGGTAACGCCGAACGGCCCGGTAATACTCCTCGATCCGCCGACGGCCTTTGAGGAGTTGGCCCATCTTGCACCGGTGGAAGATGCGCCTGAAGAACCCCCCGTGTTTGAGGAGTACACCGGCCCTACCGCCGAGGATCTGCGGCGGGAGGCCGAAGCCTTCAAGGCCGAGTGGGCCGTAGAGCGGGAAGATCTGATCAATGCCGCTAAAGAGGATGCGGAGAGAAGCGGCGCCCGGATCCGGGAAGATGCCGGCAGGGACGCCCAGCAGAAGATCCGGGAAGCCGAGGCCGCGAAGCAGGCGGCGGAAGAAGATGCCCAAAGGATGCTCGCCGAAACGGAGCGGAAGATCCTGCGGCTTGAGGAGGAATCGAGGGCAGGTCTTGAAGCGGCCCGGAAGGAAGCGCAGGACCAGGGCAGGAGCGCAGGAAGGGAAGAGGGTTTCGCCGAAGGCAAGGCGGAGGTGGAACGGCTTATTCAGCGCACCCAGATCATGCTTGAACGCGCCCAGGACAAACGGGGAGAGATCCTTGTGGAAACGGAGCAGGAGATCATCGATCTGGTGCTTCTCATCTCCCGGAAAGTGGTCAAGGTTATTTCGGAAAACCAGCGGACCATAGTGCTTCAAAATGTGGTTCAGGCCCTGCGGAAAGTCAAAACCCGGGGGAACGTGACCATCCGGGTCAACATGGCGGATCTGAAACTTACCACCGAACACATCAAGGACTTTATCCAGCGGGTGGAGGGGGTAAAATCCCTCCAGGTGGTGGAAGATTCCTCGGTGGATTCGGGGGGTTGCGTCATAGAAACCGACTTCGGCGAGGTAGACGCCCGGATATCCAGCCAGCTTGCCGAACTGGAAACCAAAATATTGCAAATTTCCCCTATCAAGTCCCGGCTAAAACCCGCCGTATCCGGCGACCTTGCCGCGGATCTTGTTTCCCGTCCCCCGGAAGGTGTCTGATATGGCCAGTATCATCAGCAAATACCGGGAGATCGTTGAACAGACGGATACCATAAAGTGTGTGGGCCGGGTGTCTAAAGTACAGGGACTCCTCATTGAAAGCCGGGGGCCTCTGGCGGTTATCGGCGAGCTTTGCCGTATCATCGCCCCCAGGGGCCGGGGGATTATCCACGCGGAAGTGGTTGGGCTGCGGGAGGAGACGGTTCAGCTTATGGCCTACGAAGAAACCGGGGGCATTGAAGTGGGAAACCGGGTGATCGCCTCGGGCAGTTGCCTGGAGGTTCCGGTTTCGGACAGGCTTCTGGGCCGGGTTCTTGACCCCCTGGGAAACCCCGCGGACGGCAAGGGAGAAATTGACGCCGCCCTTTTGTACCCCGTCATGGCAAGCCCCCCGGATCCTCTGTCCCGCCCCCGGGTAACCCGGCGGCTGGTTACCGGGGTAAAGGCCATCGACGGTCTTCTTGCCGTGGGCAGGGGGCAGCGGATGGGTATTTTCGCCGGTTCGGGGGTGGGAAAATCCACCCTCCTGGGGATGATCGCCCGGAACACCAGCGCCGATGTGAACGTAGTCGCCCTGATAGGCGAGCGGGGAAGGGAAGTAAACGACTTTATCGAAAACGATCTGGGGCCGGAAGGGCTTGCCCGCTCGGTACTCGTGGTAACCCCGTCAAACTCTCCTCCCCTGGCGCGGCTCCGGGGCGCCTACGTGGCTACCGCGGTGGCGGAATATTTCCGCGACCGGGGCCTGGACGT
>JAISWN010000120.1 GCA_031271075.1 Treponema sp. | reverse complement strand
GGGCCCACGGCCAAAAGCGGAAGCATCTCCCCGGATTTAAACGATCCGGGAAAAAGGGCCGTTACCTGGGACGAGCTTGAGGCGGCCTATTACGACAACGCCCGGGGTCTTCTGGACGGCGGCGCCGATATCCTCCTGGTGGAAACCGTTTTTGACACCCTTAACGCCAAGGCCGCGATCTTTGCCATCCAGCGCCTGGGGGAGGAACGGGGGACGGATATCCCCCTCATGATCTCCGCCACCATCGCCGGCCTTTCGGGCCGTATCCTCTCCGGCCAAACCGTGGGGGCCTTCCACGCCTCGGTAGCCCACGGAAACCCCTGGTCCGTCGGCCTTAACTGCTCATTCGGGGCGGATATGCTGATGCCGTATATCCGGGAACTTGCCGGCCTTGCCCCCTGCCTGGTCAGCGCCCACCCCAACGCCGGACTTCCCAACCAGTTCGGCGCTTACGAGGAGAGCCCCCCTTCCATGGCGGCTAAAATGGAGGAATTTTTCAGGGAAGGTCTCCTCAACGTCGCCGGGGGCTGCTGCGGCTCCACTCCCGCCCATATCGCGGCCATCGCGGAGGCGGCCCGGGCCTACGGGCCCCGGAAAGCGCCCCAAAAAGCGCCCCACTCCGTATTGGCGGGGCTTAAGCCCCTTGATGTAACGGGGAAGCCGGGCGTTTTTACCCCCATCGGCGAGCGGACCAACGTGGCGGGGAGCAAGAAATTCCTCCGGCTCATTAAAGAAGAGGACTACGATGAGGCGGTATCCATAGCCCAGACCATGCTGGAAGAGGGAGCCGCAATTATCGACGTTTGTATGGACAACGCCCTGCTGGACGCGGAAAAGGCCCTGGTCCGGTTCCTCAATCTGGGACTCTGTTACCCCGACTTCGCGGCGGCCCCGGTTATGGTGGACAGTTCCCGCTGGGAGCTTATTGAGGCCGGGCTCAAATGTCTCCAGGGAAAGGGGCTGGTCAACTCCATCAGTCTGAAAGAAGGGGAAGGAGAGTTCCTCCGTAAGGCCCGGTTGGCCCGGCGCTACGGCGCGGCGGTGGTGGTGATGCTTTTCGACGAGCAGGGCCAGGCCGCCTGCTACCGGCGGAAAATCGAAGTGGCTTCCCGCTCCTACGCCCTTTTGACCGGAAACGGTTTTCCCCCGGAGGACATTGTCTTCGATCCCAACGTGCTTTCCGTAGCCACGGGTATCGGCGAACATGACTCCTATGCCCTGGATTTTATCCGGGCCTGCAGATGGATAAGGGAAAACTGCCCCGGGGTACAGATATCCGGGGGCATCTCGAACCTCTCCTTCAGTTTCCGGGGAAATGACCGGGTACGGGAGGCCATGCACACGGTGTTTCTGAAACACGCCGTTGAGGCGGGGCTTTCCATGGCCATCGTCAACCCCGCCTCCCTGGTTTCCTGGGAGGACATCGATCCGGAACTGCGTTTGGCGGCGGAGGATGTGATCCTCAACAGAAACTTTGTTCCGGGCAGTACGGCCGCCGACCGGCTCCTGGAACTGGCAAAAAAAAAAGCCCAGGGGAAGAAATCCCGGACCGCCGGAACCCGCCCCCCGGGGATGACTGGAGGAACCTCGACGGGGAAGCCCGGATCCTCTATGCCATGGTGGAAGGCAACGACGGCTTCATTGAAGAGGACGTGCTTGAGGTAAGGGGAAGGTACTCCCGGTCTCTGGAAGTCGTGGAAGGTCCCCTGATGAGGGGTATGCGGGAAGTGGGGGAACGCTTCGGCCAGGGGAAGATGTTCCTTCCCCAGGTGATCCGCAGCGCCAGGGTGATGAAGAAGGCCGTGGCGGTTCTTGAACCTTTCATGGAGCGGGAGAAGGCGGCCCAATCCTTAAACGGCGCCGGGGTGGACACGGTGAAGGTACTCCTCGCCACGGTGAAGGGGGATGTTCACGATATCGGCAAGAACATCGTGGGGGTGGTACTGGGTTGTAACGGCTACGAGATCCTTGATCTGGGGGTTATGGTTCCCGCCGCCCGGATCATCGAGGCCGCCCTGCGGGAAAAGGCGGCGCTGGTTGGTCTTTCCGGGCTTATCACCCCTTCCCTGGACGAGATGGTCAACACCGCCCGGGAGATGGAAAGGCAGGGATTAAAGATCCCCCTGATCATCGGCGGGGCGACCACCAGCCTTGCCCATACGGCCCTGCGGATAGTCCCGGAGTATTCAGGCCCGGTGGTCTACGTGCGGGACGCGGGCCAGTGTCCCGCCGTGGTACGGGCCCTCCTTTCCGATACGGATCGTCCCCGCTTCCTGGAGGAACTTGAGTCCGGTTACCGGGAAGCCGCGGCAAGGCATAAGCTTATCCAGTCCCATATTGAGCTTGTCCCGCTGGAAAGGGCCCGGGCCAACCGGGTTGAATTGCCGGCGATCCTCCCGCCGCTTTCCATACCGCCGGCGTCCCCGCCCCCACTGCCCGGGGGGGATCTGGCGGAGGGTATTATCGATCTTAACGGTTACCCCCTGGAGAAGCTTATCCCCCGCATAGACTGGGAAGCCTTCCTGCAAAGCTGGGAGCTGAGCGGTAAGGCCCCTTCCGGTGTTGAGAACGGCGGGGACGGCGGGAAAGACGGGCCGGGGGAAGCGCGGAGGAAACTCCTTGACGAGGCCGGGGATCTGCTGGAACAGGTTTGCCAGGAGAAGATTCTCCGCCCGCGGGGAGTGGCGGGTATCTTCCCCGCCGCCTCCGAGGGGGACGATGTGGTCGTCTATGCCCCGGAAGGAGGCGGAACGGAGCTTGCCCGTTTTTCCTTCCTGCGAAACCAGGCCGAAAAGCGAAACGGCGCCCATAACCCCTGCCTGGCGGATTTTATCCGGCCTGCCGGGGAGGATCTTTCTTCCGGCGGGCCGGGGAACCTGCCGCGGGATCGGATCGGTTTTTTCGCCCTTAGCGCCGGGTTCGGCCTTGCCGAAGCGATGGAGGCATACAAAAACCGGGGGGACGATTACAAAGCCATCCTCCTTGCCACCCTGGCGAACAGCCTGGCCGAAGCCTTCAGCGAGGAGGCCCACCGGCTTGCGGTGGAAAGGTACTGGCGGCCGGCGGCCGGCCCCCGGGGCCTTCCCCCTCCGGCGGAGCGGGAAGGTTCCATCGACGGAACCTACGGCATCCGCCCGGCCTTCGGTTACGCCTCCTGCCCGGACCACCGGGACAAGGAAACCGTCTTCGGCCTCCTGGAAGCGGCGCGGCGCGGCGGCCTTAGCCTTACCGAATCGGCGATGATCGTCCCCGCCGCCTCGGTCTGCGGCATGTACATCTTCCGGCCCGGCTCGTTCTACTTCAGCGCCCTTCCGGTGGGGGAGGATCAACTGGAAGACTGGGCAAGGCGCAAGGGTATCGGC
>JAISWN010000069.1 GCA_031271075.1 Treponema sp. | reverse complement strand
CCGCTTTTCTCTTCGGCAAGCCTGGCCGCTTCCAGGGCCAGGGCCACTTCGGAGCCCGTGGCGATGATCGTCAGCCCGGGTTTCCCGGCAGGATCCCCCGATTTGACGATGTAGGCGCCGGTGCGAATTGTGTCCTTCCAGTCCGGATCTTCCTTGGGGAAGACCACGGTGTTTTGCCGGGTCAGGGCCAGGATCGAGGGGCCCGCCTGATTATCGGCGGCCATGGCCCAGGCTTCCGCGGTTTCCTCCGCGTCGGCGGGGCGGTACAGCCTGACATTGGGAATAGCCCGCAGGACGGCCAGATGCTCAATGGGCTGATGGGTGGGGCCGTCTTCGCCTACAAGAATGGAATCGTGGGTAAACACGTAGATCACCGGCAGTTTCATCAGGGCGGAAAGACGCAGGGCCGGCCGGAGATAGTCGGAAAATACCATGAAGGTGGCGCAGAAGGCCCTGAGCCCCCCGTGAAGCTGGATGCCGTTGGAGACGGCGGCCATGGCGAATTCCCGGATGCCGAAGTGTATGTAACGGCCGGCCCGGTTTTCGGGGGTGTAGGGGCTGGAGCCGGCAAAACCCACCGCGTTGGGGCCCCGGAGATCCGCCGATCCGCCTACCAGGTTCGCGTTGGCGGCGGTCACCGCCGAAAGGGCCTTGGTACTGGCGCTACGGGTGGCGGCCTTGTCGCCTGTCTGGAAGACCGGAAGCTTTGCGGGAAGGGCCGTCCCGGAGTAGAATTGATCCCACTCTTTCCGCAGGCCCGGATTCTCACTTGACCAGGCGTCAAAGACAGCCTGCCAGGCTTCCCGGCCCTTCTTCCACTCCCGCCTTTTAGCCTTGAAGTAATCCAGCGCCTCCGGGGCGATGTAGAATTCCCCCCCGGGCCCCGGGGGAACGCCCAGGGCGGTTTTTGTGGCGGCCACCTCCTCCGGCCCCAGAGCCGCGCCGTGGATATCCGCCGTATTCTGTTTGTTGGGGGAGCCTTTGCCGATGACCGATTTGAGGATGATCATGCTGGGTTTCCCGGTTTCCCCCTTCGCCTGGGCTACCAGCCGGGAGATCTCCTCAAAATCGTACATGGAGCCCCGGAGTACCTGCCAGCCGTAGGCCTCGTAGCGTCTGGCCGTATCTTCGGTAAAAGAAAGATCCGTACTGCCGTCTATGGTTATCTTGTTGGAGTCGTAGAATACGATGAGTTTGCCCAGCCGCAGGTGTCCGGCCAGGGAGCTTGCCTCCCCGGATACCCCTTCCTGAAGACAGCCGTCCCCCACCAGGGCGTAGGTGTAGTGATCCACGATCCGGCGGGAGGGGGTATTGAACCGGGCGGCCAGCATGGTTTCCGCCACCGCCATCCCCACGGAAGTGGCGATTCCCTGCCCCAGGGGGCCGGTGGTCATTTCGATGCCCCGGATAAGGCGATACTCGGGGTGCCCCGCGGCGCGGGATCCCACCTGACGGAAGGTTTTGATGTCTTCCATGCTGATGTCCCCGTAGCCCGCCAGGTGAAGCAGGGAGTAAAGGAACATGGAGCCGTGTCCGGCGGAAAGGATAAACCGATCCCGGTCGGGCCAGAGGGGATCCGAAGGATCCTGGCGCAGCAGCTCCCCGTAGAGCAGGGCTCCCAGTTCGGCGGCCCCCATGGGAAGCCCCGGATGGCCGGAATTGGCCTTTTGCACGGCGTCGATGGTCAAGGTCCTGACGCTCAGGGCGGTTTTTTCCAAAGCGGCGATGTTCATGTTTTTCACCTCCAGGTTTTCTCCGCTTCCCCAATAGCCGTGATAATGGCCTTCTGAGGAGCGCGGTTTTGAAGCAGTTCCAGGAATTCTTCCTGGCGGCAGAGAAAGTTTATTTTCGACAGGGTATGCAGATGAAGCCGGGCTGAAGCCGACACGATAAGCAACGCCGCGTGGACCGCCCTGCCGTCCAGGGCTTTCCAGTCCACCGGGATCTCCGGAAAGGCTATGGCCACAAACTGTTTGTTTTCATCGGTAATAAGCGGATTCCGGGGATGGGGCAGGGCGATACCCCTGCCGATGCCCGTGGACATGAGGGCTTCCCTTTCCAACACGGCCTTAAGCAGCAGGTCCCCCTGGGGGGCTATCTCCCCCGGAAGCCGGGAAATCAGCCCGGTGAGTATTTTCTCCGGGCTTGTCCCCGGGATACCGTAAAAGATACCGCCCCGTTCAACCAGCGCGGCCAGGCGTTCCCCCTCTTCTATACCCATATTTCGTCCTGTCAGCGGTTTAGAGCTTTGTGTTTGAATTTACCGGAACTCAGGCTCCGGTTGCAGCTCTCCAAGTCGAAGCTGTCGGGGTTAAAATCATGCCCCAGTTCCCGCAGGGCGTCCCGCTTTTCCTGTTCGCCGCCCCTTTCAAAAGCCGTAAGGAGCCGCCGGAACCGCAGGGGGCCTTCAATTTCCTCACGCGGGGCCGCCCTTTCACCGGCCACACAGCGGACGGTCTCCCCCTCACCCCCCTCGTAGCGGGGCATGAGGATCACTTTTACATTCCAGTAGAGGCCGTATTCATACAGGAATTCGGATATGCCGCTGGCGCAGAGTTCTTTGAGTTTTGTATGATCATCCTGTACGCCGATGCCGGTAATGCCGTCCGGTGATTTTTCCACGCTGAAACGGTAAGGCAGGCCGCCGTTCCAGTTCAGGACAATCTGAATAATGTGATGCAGATCCTCAAAGGTGAAAGACTCAGGCGCTGTTACCCGGCGCCATACGTCAAGGCCGCCCAAACTTATCTGGATCATCCGCCAGGGATTGGGATCTCCGTCCTTCCGGGGCTTAACCACCGAAAGGTTGTTCCGGCGGAAACTGGTCAGGGCCTCTTCGATAAGCTCTTTGATGTCTTCATAGGTTTCTATCATACTATCCGCCGAATTATCCATGGCCTCTATGTCCGCCTCCGGCGGTTCCTCATCGGAGTCCAGATCCTCCAGCACGCAGGCGGTATGATTCTGGATCTGGGAAAGCACGATATAGGTGTGCTTGGGGAGCCAGGAGTCATCAATGCCGCTTTTTTTGAGCCGGGCAAAAAGCTCCACAACCGCCGTGTGGAGTTCCCCCACCCGCTGGCGGATGGGCCCCATGGCCTGATCGGCAAAGAGGGTATAGCTGAGTTTAAATTCCTCCAGGGTATCCACCACGTAATTCACCAGGAGCTTCCAACTCCGGTCGTCCAGGTGGATATTCGGCGGCACGATCCTTTCCAGCAGGCGGGGAACATCGTCTTCGTTACGGTAGAGGGCGTCCCGTACGTAGGACTGGATAACGTATTCGGAAATAGGGATGCCGTAACGGCACAGCATATCCTCCACCACGGTCAGATCCGGGGGAAGCTGGCTTCCCTCAAAGGCATCGATATCCGGAATTTCCTTTCCCGCGAACCAGAAACGGGTTTCTATGCCGTAGGTCGTGGTCTCGATCCGGTCGGTCTTTTCATAGATAAAGTCTTCCAGGGAATAGGCGGGTATGTCCCGCATACGTTTGCCGCCGTACCAGTAGGCGTAGGCGATCTGTTCCTCCGTGGTGGA
>JAISWN010000387.1 GCA_031271075.1 Treponema sp. | reverse complement strand
CTGGGGCTTACCAATCACCTGGCGGCCATCTTTCTACCCGGCGCCATCAGTACCTATAACTGCCTTATCATGCGGGGCTTCTTTGAGGGAATTCCGGATGAACTGAAAGAATCCGCCCGCATCGACGGGGCGGCGGAATGGTATATCCTTTTGCGGATCATCCTTCCCCTTTCAAAACCTATTGTCATGACCATCGGGCTCTATTACGGAGTTTCCTTCTGGAATGATTTCTTCCATGCCATGCTGTATATCAGCAATAACACCCTTCAGCCCCTCCCCATCCTCCTGCGGAATATCCTTATGGCCAGCGGAATGAATGAATTTGTGGAGGTAAACGCCTTCGGGGAAGCCCCCATACAGGCGATAAAGGCGGCCAGCGTATTCATGGCCGCTATCCCCATGATTGCCGCCTATCCCTTTATCCAAAAATACTTTACCAAGGGGACTCTCTTGGGGAGTGTGAAGGGCTAGGATTTTTGAAAACTGCTGCTCAATGCCTGACAGTTCTTGCCAAAAAAGGTGACTGACACCCCTTAGCTTGCCGCGATCCTCCCCAAGACAAGACGTGTTGCGCAAGATCGACAAAGATCACACTTTCAGGTAAAATTCGCGGTAAACGCTTGGTTTCGGAACAAGCGGCTTGTAAAACGCGGCCGGTTTTCAGGGGAGCAAAGGCAGGGAGGAAAAGGAGGAATATGAAAAGCCTATTCTTTTACAAATATCCTATCGGCAGGCTTGGGATTGGCGAAGAAAACGGCGCCGTATCCGGTGTGTTTTTCTCCGGCAAAAGAACATTCCCCGGTTACGACTCCGCCGAAACCCCGCTGATAAAAAAGGCGGCCGGGCAGCTTGAGGAATACTTTGCGGGCAAACGGAGGGAATTTGATCTGCCCCTGGTTTTACACGGTACGGATTTCCAGGTATCGGTCTGGAAGGCCCTGCAAAGCATTCCCCCCGGCCAGACCCGCACTTACGGGGATATTGCGGCCCTGGTTGGAAAGCCAAAGGCCTGCCGGGCTGTGGGCATGGCCAATAACCGCAACCCCGTCCCCATCATTGTTCCCTGCCACCGGGTGATCGGCCGGGACGGCAGCCTTACCGGTTACGGGGGCGGGCTTCCTGTCAAACAGTACCTGCTGGAACTGGAAAAAACCTTTTACGCGGAAGTATCAAACTTTTTGACCCCATAGGATCCTGAAAAACATAAGAAATTTACCCCGGAGATGCGGTTAATACCCCACCGAACCGCAGGTTCGACTTCATGCTACTCCGGCGGCAAGCCTTGGCGGGAATCTCCGGGCTTTGGTATACTGGATACAGGAGAAAACGGTGAACGAACGGTTAAATTCCCTGCTGAAACGGTATAAAGAGATTTCCGTCCTGATTCAGGACCCGGAGTTGGTGAAAAATCAGAACAAATACCGGGACCTGATGAAAGAATACTCCCATCTGGACGAAATAGCCGCCGCCCAGGAAGAGATAGACGGTTTTTCCGGCCAGATTGAGGACGCCAAGTCCCTTATCGCCGGGGAAAAGGATCCGGATATGCGGGAACTTGCCAGGGAAGAGCTGAAAGAACTGGAAACCCGCGTCAAAGACGCCCAGGATCGGCTTAAATTCCTCTTGATCCCCCGGGATCCCCTGGACGAAAAGAACATCATCATGGAAATCCGGGCCGGTACGGGGGGGGATGAGGCCGCCCTTTTCGCGGCGGATCTGTTCCGCATGTACTCCCGTTTCGCCGAGACCAGGGGCTGGAAATTCGAGATCATGAATTCCAACGAGACCGAACTGGGGGGGATCAAAGAAATCGTGTTTTCCATCAGCGGCGGCAACGTGTACGAGAACCTCCGCTACGAATCCGGGGTACACCGGGTGCAGCGGGTTCCCGCTACCGAAGCCTCCGGCCGTATCCATACCTCGGCGGTTACCGTGGCGGTGCTTCCCGAGGCCGACGAGACGGAAGTGAACATCCGCCCGGAAGATCTGCGTATAGACGTAATGCGGGCCGGCGGCCCCGGCGGCCAGTGCGTCAACACCACCGACTCGGCGGTACGGATTACCCATCTTCCTTCGGGCATCGTGGTTCACTGCCAGGACGAAAAAAGCCAGATAAAAAACAAAGCCAAGGCCATGCGTATACTCAGGGCCCGGGTGTACGAACTGGAGGAAGCCAAGGCCGCCTCCGAGCGGGCCGAGGCCCGGAAGAACCAGGTTGGCAGCGGGGATCGATCCGAGCGCATCCGGACCTACAACTTCCCCCAGAACCGGCTTACCGACCACCGGATAAACCTTACCCTCTACAAGCTGGACCTTATCATGCAGGGAGACGTGGCGGAACTCTTTGACGCCCTCAAACTCTCCGCCCGGGAGGAACTTTTAAGGGCCACCGCGTCTTAGCCGCCCATGGCCTTACCGGTTCCTTCAAACCCCTCTCCGGTGAGTGTCCGGGAAACCCTGGCGGAGGGGATTGTCCGGCTTAAAAAAGCCGCTATCGACACCCCGTCCCTGGACGCCTCCCTCCTCCTTGCCGAAGCCATGGGTACCGATCGGGCCAGGCTGCTCCTCATCGACCGGGATACCCTCCCGGATGACGCCCTGCGCCGCTTTGAGGGATTTCTGGAACGCCGGCTGGAGGGGGAATGTGTGGCCTATATTCTGGGCCGTAAGGAATTCCGGGGGCTTGATTTTCTGGTGAACCCCGCGGTTTTGGTACCCCGGCCGGACACGGAAACCCTGGTGGAAGCGGCGCTGAACTATATCGATCAGGAAGGGGGGAGCCCCCCCCTCCGGGCGGGCCAGGGTCCCGCCCTACCCCCCCAGCGGGGGGCCTCCTCCGGCGGCCCCCCGCAACGCCCCCCCAAGGCCGAAGGCCAGGCCCTTGGCCAGCCCCGCGGAGCGGCCTGCCGCCTCCTTGACCTCTGCACCGGCTCGGGGGCAGTCGCCATAGCCCTTAAACACAAAATCCCCGGCCTGGAAGTATGGGCTTCGGATAGCTCCAAAGAGGCCCTGGAAACCGCCAAAATCAACGCCGCCCGGCTTTTACCCGGTTCCGCCGCCCGTGGTTCCGGGGAAGCAAAAACGGGGAACCCGGGAGAGGCCGGGATCCGCTTTGTTGAAAGCGATCTCTTTGCCGGTATTCGGGGCGTTTTTCATATAATCGTCTCCAACCCCCCTTACGTCCCCAGCGGGGAGATCGAAACCCTGTCCCCGGAAGTCCGGTGGGAACCCCGGCTGGCCCTGGACGGCGGCCTTGACGGCCTGGACCTTATCCGGTCCCTTATCAGCGGGGCGCCGGAACATCTTTACCCCGGAGGCGGCCT
>JAISWN010000385.1 GCA_031271075.1 Treponema sp. | reverse complement strand
TCCACGTGAGACTCCGGGCCCTCGCGGGTACCCGACACTCGGGGTAAATTACAAGGTTGCTGTCAGGGCATAAAAATAGCCGCTGAACTGTCGAGCGCGGTCAGCCCGCACGTGGATTTGGTACTTAAACTATAAACCCAGGCGGGGGCCGCTGTCAAGGGGTTTTTAGGTAAATTAGCCTAAAATTTCAATCCTCTAAAATTTCCAATGGTTTCATCGTAGATTATAACCCAGTGAGTATCTCCGTCCATTCTTCCCAATTCATCAACTTTTCCATAACTAGCCATTGGACCTGCTCCTCCAAATACAAGGCCAGTTCCCTCGGGACATATTATTGACACCCAGTTGTACCCTTTCCCCTGAAATGACCAGTAAAACTCCGTAACATCTTCCAGTGAAACAACCTCCAAAAGGATTTCCTGCGGGAGTGTAATATATGCCCTTGTCCCTATCCTTTGATTAAAACCATTCACTACCGGCGCTTCTATCAAGGCCGTGTTCATCAAAATATTGTCCGATCTTGCCTGTGTAACCGGTTGCTGCGTATGCTTAAATTCTTTAAAAGTTCCAACGGTTTCGTCATAAATTATTGACCAGTAAATATCGTCCGTGAGACGCCCTTCTTTATCAAGTTTTCCATAACTAGCCAATTTTCCCGCGCCTGGAAATACAAGACCGGTTCCTTCGGGGCATAGTATTGATACCCAATTGTATCCTTTCCCCTGAAAAGACTGGTAAAACTCCGCCACATCGTCCATCGAAACATTTTCCAAAAGAACTTCCTGCGGGACTGTAATATATGCATTTGTCCCTATTCGTTCTTTACGATCGTTCAATACCGGTGCTTCTATTAAATTTGAATTAAGCAAAACATTGTCCGCTCTTTCCTGTGTAACCGATGGCTGCGGCTCCGCTTCAGCTAGTTCAGGCTGTTGCGGCTCCGGCTCCGGTTCCGGCGCCTGAACGCTTTCGTTTGCCGTTTCGGGCTGTTCCGCCTGTTGCCGGCGCTACGGCGGGTCCATTTTTGACCCGATTATTCCCAATACAACAAACCAAAACACCAGCCCGATAAAAATTGACAGCGGGATAGCGACACGTTTCTTCATGTTCTTACTCCTTTTGTAGCTTTATACCAGATTATCGGTATAAGGCCGATACTCCCGGAGCCTTATCCAGCATCTTTTTTACCCCATTTCGTGAATAATCGTTCGGATATGGCGTTCCGAATATCCGTACCGGAGGGCCAGTTCCCGGTAGCTTGCCCCGTCTCCGAATTCCTTCCTGATCTTCCGGTGTTTCCGCTCAACGATAATGTTTCTGGGTATATAGATGCTGGAGCCGCAGTAATAGTCGACGAAGCGGTTAGCCGCCTCCGTGCCGAGAATGTTTTCCAGTTCCTTAAAAACATCGCTTTTTTCCAATGCCGCGCCCCCGCTATATCCATGATAACCCATTATCCCTTTAAATATAATACTATTCCCACTCCCCGATGGGCCTTACGTCCATGCCCAGTTCGCGGGCCAGGGCCTCCTCAATCTTCGCCCCCCGGGATTCCTCCCAGTCCGGGAGCAGGGCCACGCCGTCGCACCGCAACATAAGCCTTATCGCCTGCCGCATGGCAAGAGGCCAGTCCGCGGTGCCGGGGACACAGGCCGCCGGGTTGACCGGGTAATAGCCGGATTTAAAAAGCCTTTCTTCCGCCAGGAGAAACTTAAGGCGGTATTCGGTTTCCCCGGAAATACGGCCGCAGATGTACAGTTTCATTCTCTCGTGGCCCCGGCACAGTTTCCCGGCGTTGCTTTTAGAATAGCCCCGCCCGCAGTAGCCCCTGCCGTCGTGTTTACAGGTGATACATTTCATGATCCCTCCAGGAGCCGCGCCCCTTCTTCCTTCCCGCCGTGTTTCTTTTAAACAGATTCAGTTGGATTGTCATACCACCAGCCTCCCCCCGGTATCGGGATCGAAACCCGCCTTCCTCATCATGTCCGACAGCGCCAGGATCACTTTCCGGGCCAGGTCCGGCCTGAGGAATACGGGGCTGTCCACGCGCGTTATCCTTTTTACGAAGGCCCTCAGCGCCCGGTCGCCCGGGTTCCGGGCGCAGGTCTTCCACATGACTTCTATCTTCGCCCTCTGGTCTTCCGTGCAGCCCCAGGTGTCCGTCCACTCTGGACGGGAATTGGTCTTACCCTGTTTTTTCCAGCTCCTGAATCCCAGTTTTTCAAAGGCCTTCATAACGGCTTTAAACTGGTCTTCAAACGCGATATCCGCCGCGCTCCCTATTCCCGCCGCGTCCTCAAGCAGCAGCCGGTAGGCTTCGTCGGTAATACCGGTTTCCTTCTTGGCTATGTGGATAAGGGACAGTTTTTCTTTCCGGTTCAGAATCGGCCTGTGTATCTTAACTGCGCTTTTCATTTTCGCTTCCCTTCCTTCTTTGCCCTTTTTCCTTTTTTAATTCCATTTCTCCGGTCGGCTATCAGCATCTTAATGTCCGCGATCAGCTTGCCGGTTTTCGTCAAATCCCCGTCGGCGGATATGAGCCCCTGCCTGTTCATTACCCCCAGTTCTTTCCGCGATACTAACAGCAGGTTGTCCAGGGCGAAATTCCCTTTGTCCCCGTCCGCGAAGAGTACGACATGGCCCCGGGGGATTTTCCCGTGCGCTTTTTCTCATATCATCCGGTGCTTGGCCTTCCAGTTTTTCCACGGCTTGCCGCTCGGGTTGCGTATTCTTATTTCCGTATATCCTTCGCCGTTTACGCGCTCGGTTCCCACGGGCCTCCATGTGTGGGGTCTGTTTCCCGGCCTGAATTCAGTGTTTCTGCTTATGTGCTCTCCCTTTTTTATTTTGTGCAAAGAGATATTGCCGGGGCGGAAACGGCAGTCCCGGCCGTTTCTCAGCCCGAGCCGTCCCAGGGCTGAGTTCAGGCGGCTCACGGTAAACGAAAGGCCGAAGCGCCGGTTAAACAGTTCCGTTAATTCGGCGTAGCTCCGCCCGGCAACCTTCTTTTCCAGAAACCGTATTTCGGCGGCGGTGTAGTTGTGCGGAGGTGTATAGCTGCGTTTACGCATTGGACTTGTCCGCCAAAAGGGTGGTTTTACGGATTCCGGGACAATCGTCGGCCGCCTTCGCCGCGTCCAGTATCAGCCTCCCGCCGGCTATAATCTGTCCGGCCACGCCGCACATGGCCTGTGCCCGGATGATTTCTTGGGAGAGTTCTTCCCCCTTCAAATCGTCGTCATTCAGCCTCTCCATCTGCTCAAACAGATGGTCATTTAAATCTACCAGTTTGTTTCTCGCCATATTTCCGCTCCTTCGGCTTGCTCATCGGGCCCGGAACGCCGCGTCCGGGCGACGGGGGCCGCTTCTTCCCCGGCCCTCCGTTTCGCTTTTTATAATACCGCCACGTCCAGAGGTATCTGCCTGTACTCCCCCTTTCGTCCCGCTCATAAAAGCGCAGATACTGTTTCGTCCCGGATACCTGGATGCTTTCCGTTATAGCCTTCATGGCCTTTTCCCAGTCCGGATCGTGTATCTCAAGGCGGCGCAGCCCCAGCACCCTCGCCGTGGACACCTTCCCCGCCTTGTCGACCTGGAAAGCGTCCTGTACAAGTATTTTGATCTCGTTCCTGGATCCGTCGCTCCACTTTTTAATGCAGTCCCCGATAAGCTCCCGCGCCACCTGGAGGCGTTCGTCAAAAGTGATGTTGTCACTCAATCCCGATCCTTCAGGGCCCCGATAACCCGGTCGATGACGGCGTTTGCGCCACCCTTGCCCTCCACGCCGAGACAGCCGGCGATTTCGCTCATCAATACTATCTGGGAAAAGCTCGGATCAACGTCGACAAGCAGGGCCGAGTGACTTTCTATCGCGTACCGCCTGAGGGCTGTCGTCTTCCCGCTCCCGGCGTCCCCCACGATGACCGCGATGGACGCCTCCTCATGCGCTATGGCGATGGCCGCCCGGATCTGCTCCATCGCCGCCGTCTCGGCGGTCGGCACCTCTATCCTGGACAGCCGCCGCGCATCCCTCGCCAGCCAGGCGTCCATCCTTTCTTCCAGCCCCTTCACATCGCCGTTATAGGCGCGGCTCTTGTACGCGGATATGACCGCCGGCGCATTGTTCATGCTTCCTCCTATGACTTCCGAATCTTCAGATTCTCGCCGAGTACGCCTTTTATTGTTCTAAACTTCGGCTTTACTACCGTTAACGCGGAGGAGCCGCCTCCGGCCATGTCTTCCCCGCCCGCCGCCTTGCGGACTTCCTCCCGGCTCTCCTCTCCCCGCAGTTCCTCCAGCAGAGTCAGCTTGTCTTTCCCGATCTCTTCCAGCTCTTCCCGGGTTTCGTTTATATGTTTCCGGACCGCCTTCCGCGCGCGGTTCACTTTCCGGACGTTCTCTTCCGTGATGCCGGAGTCTTTCAGCAGGTCACAGTCGGCATCGTACATGTACGTCCCGGCCCCTGTCCGCCGTGCCGCCACTCCGCGTTATACCGGGCCACAAACCGCCCGAATATCTTTCTTACTTCCTCTATTGTGGGGAGATCCTCCGCCGGTATCTTTTCTTTGCCGGCGAAGCTCCCGTAGTAAAGTTTGTGTTCGTCCAGCCGGGTAGAGGTGTTCGATCCCGTGTAACTGTCATACTCCCTATCGTGTTCCTCAAATCGGTGGGGCTTATGACCATATTCATATTCGGCCTCCTATAGCGTTACGGCGGCGGCGACGTCCTTCACCACCGCGGCCGGATTATCGCCTTCAATGCAGATCGATCCGGCCCTGTTCCCGTAATCGACATCGACCCATTTTTGGGTTTCTCCCAGTATCTGGGCCCGGAACTCTACATCAACTCCGGCCGCCCTGAATGCTTTCTCAAGGTAACTGAGGGGCAAAAGGTAGTCCTTGAAATCCAGGACGTGTTTCGTGCTTATTTTCATGTCGCGTCCCCTTTGGCCTGGGAGGCGGCGGCCATGAGGTCATCGAAGGATGCATAGCCGAGGGTATGGGCCAGGGCCAGTCCTACGGCCTTGGAATTCCTTATCGCTTTGCCAAAGCATTGTACTGCTCGCTTTCACTGATCGCTTCTTCTCATTGATTTATCGTAATTCCTAAGCTGGTAGCCTATAGATTAACGTAACTTGTTGCCATATAAGGAATTACATGGATAGGCTACCTATTTTCAGCAATGAACGCGAATGTTACGCGAATGGGACCGCGGATTTACGCGGATTAATGCGCCGGAAAGGTGTCAGCCATTTTTTTTTGAATTTTCCCTTGATTTTCTGGTTTTTTTTAAGATATTGTTGTA
>JAISWN010000181.1 GCA_031271075.1 Treponema sp. | reverse complement strand
TTTTGTTTTTTAGCATATTCAATGTAAAATGGAATATCAACAACCAAATTATCCCTTTGATCCAGATCATATAAATCTGCTGTATTTATGTAACGGTTTTTAATGTTTTCCATAATTCCCCCCCCATTTAGATTTTCTCATTATTTATTTTTGTCAACTAATTGGGGCGTATTTCTCATATCTGCCTTCTTAGTGTTTACAGGCTAGCGTCCCAGCCGCTGCATCATGGCCTGCGCCGCCTGGGGGTTTTTCCCCATCTTGGCCATTTTTTTCATCATGATCCGCATCTTTTCGAAACGTTTGATGAGCCGGGCGACCTCCGCTACCGAGGTTCCGGAACCCCGGGCGATCCGTCCGCGGCGGGACGGGCCGATAATCAGGTGGTTGGCCCGTTCCTTGCGGGTCATGGAGGAGAGGATCGCCTCCTGGGTTTTCAGTTCCGCCTTGTCGATGTCGTCTTCGCTTATCTGGCCGGCCATGCCGGGGATCATATCCAGCATGGATTTGAGGGAGCCCATCTTTTTTACCGAGCGGATCTGGGTCAGCCAGTCCTCCAGGGTCCAATTCTCCTTCTCTATCTTTTTCCGGAGTTCCAGGGCCTCCTTCTGGTCCATAACCGTCTGGGCCTTTTCCACCAGGCTGACCACGTCGCCCATGCCCAGGATCCGCCCCGCCACCCGATCCGGGTGAAAGGGCTCGAAATCCTCGGGCTTCTCCCCGGTGCCCACGAACTTGAGGGGTTTTCCCGTGATGGTTTTGAGGGAGAGGGCCGCCCCGCCCCGGGTGTCCGAGTCGAACTTGGTCAGCACCACCCCGGTAAGGCCGATCTTTTCATCGAAAGCCTTGGCAATATCCACCGCCGCCTGGCCGGTCATGGAGTCCGCCACCAGGAGAAGTTCATCGGGCCTGGCGGCTTCCTTGAGCCGGGAAAGCTCCGCCATCATCGCCTCGTCTATCTGAAGCCGGCCCGCGGTATCAATAATCAGGGTGTCCACCATGGTTTTCCGGGCCTGATCCACCGCCCCCCGGTACACCTTTACCACATCCCCGGCCCCTTCTTCCCGGTAGACCGGGACTCCAACCTGGGTTCCCAGCAGGGCCAACTGCTCCATGGCCGCGGGCCGTACCAGATCGCAGGCGACAAGCAGCGGCTTCCGGCCTTCCTTCTTGAGTCTGAGGGCAAGCTTAGCGGAACTGGTGGTCTTTCCTGAACCCTGGAGCCCCAGCATCAGCACCGTGGAGATTACATCCGGTCCCCGCAGGGCCAGCTCCCGGACCGGGCGGCCGCCCGGCTCCGCCCCTCCCAAAAAGGACACCAGCTTGTCGTGGACAATTTTGACAAACTGCTGGCCCGGATCAACGGAACGCAGCACCTTTTCGCCCTTGGCCTCCTCAACCGTGGAGTTGACGAAACGGCGTACCACCCGGAGGTTTACGTCCGCCTCAAGCAGGGCCATCTTGATGGCCTCCACCGCGTCGTCGATGTTTTTTTCGGTTATCGTGGACTTTCCGGCCACAAAGCGCAGGGCGTCAGAAACTTTCTGAGTTAATTTATCAAGCATGACGAGCCTCCTTAATTTTAAGCCCCTGGATAGTACGGGAATCCACACCGGTTAAATCGGCGATATCCTCAACCGGCATCCCCTTCGCCAGGGCCCTTTTCATTATCTCCAGGGCTTTTTTCGACTCCCCCCGGATTTCACCTTGCACTTCTCCCAGGACTTTACCCCGCTTGATATGATAAACCCCCGGCCATTTTTCCACAATCGCGTATCCGTATACCTCACGGATACGCTTCAACACTTCCCCTGCTAAGGGCGCGGACTGGTATCCCGGCACGATTAAACTTGCAGATTTGGGCGCATTCCCGCCTATGGCGGGAACCGGGCTATCCGCTTCAATTCCTCGACCCCCTGTGGGGGTCTGCGGGATTTCCGCTTCTATCCCTTGCGCTTTGCCAAGCCTTGCGTTTTCCCGCCGGGAAACAAAGCCGCGCTTTCATAGTTGTCGGGATACTAGCAGCCTGGCGCCGTTGATTCGTGCCGAGGGGTCGGACTTGCTCCGCAAGTCCGCTTAATACCCCGCCGAACCGCAGGTTCGACTTCAGGGCGGGGTTGTTGATCCTGGTCTGCTGCGTATCGCGCTCTTGACAGCTTTTCCCCGGCCCGTTAGGCTGGCCCTATGATCCACTTTGCCCCCGGTATTGTTTATCATCACCATGGTTTACCCTTAGATCCCGGGGCCCGGCGCCGTTAAGGCGTTCAACGTGGAATTCAAGCCGTGGGCCCCCGGGTTCACGGCTTTTTTGTATGCCGGCGGTATGCCGCCGCTTTACAGGAGCCAAACATGGACAAACTGCGGATACTGATCCCCAAAGGGCGGATCTACGACAATGTTTCCCGCCTTTTTTCCGAGGCTGGTTTTCCCATAAGCCTGGCGGATCGAACCTACCGGCCCTGCATCGGGGCGGACTGGCTGGATGCCAAGATCATGAAGCCCCAGAATGTGGGGGAACTGCTTGAACTGGGGAGTCACGATGCGGGTTTTACCGGCCTGGACTGGATCCGGGAAAGCGGGGCCCAGGTGGAAGAACTCCTCGATCTGGGCCTGGACAGGGTGCGTATC
>JAISWN010000316.1 GCA_031271075.1 Treponema sp. | reverse complement strand
CTGGGCGCAGTGGTGGCCCGCCCGGACGGCGATGCCCCGGGCGCTGAGATGTTTGCCCACTTCCTCAACGCCGCGCCCTTCCAGCACGAAGGAAAGGACGCTGGCCTTTTCCGGGGCGGTGCCGATAAGCCGGAGGCCGGGAATTTTTTCCAGCTCTTCTATGCCGTAGCGCAGGAGTTCATGTTCCCAGGCGGCGATGTTGGTCATGCCGATCTCGCCGAGGTAATCCAGGGCCGCGCCCAGGCCCACCGCGTCGGCGATGCTGCCCGTGCCGGCCTCGAATTTCTCGGGCGGCTTCCGGTAGAGGGTGCGCTCAAAGGTAACGTCGGAAATCATGTTGCCGCCACCCTGGTAAGGCCGCGCCGCTTCCAGGACCTCGGTTTTTCCGTAGAGCGCCCCGATACCCGTGGGTCCGAAGATCTTATGCCCCGAAAAAACAAAGAAGTCCGCGTCCAGGGCGGCGACATTTACCGGGATATGGGACACCGACTGGGCGCCGTCAATGAGTATGCGTACCCCGTGGGCGTGGGCAATCCTCGCCAGTTCCGCCGCCGGCGTAACGGTGCCCAGGGCGTTGGACACCTGGGTTGCGGACACAAAGCGGGTGCGGCGGTTAAAAAGCCTTTCGTATTCGGAAAGGATGATCTGCCCGCTTTGGTCCACCGGGGCCACCCGGATCAGCGCCCCGGTTTCCCCGGCGATCAACTGCCAGGGGACGATGTTGGCGTGGTGTTCCAGCATGGTAAGGATGATCTCATCCCCGGCCTTGAGCAGGGGCCTGAGGTAAGCCTGGGCCACCAGGTTGATCCCCTCGGTGGTTCCCCGGAGGTAAACGATGTTGTCCGGGGAGGGCGCGCCGATAAAGCGGGCGATTTTCGCCCTGGCCTCCTCGTAGGCGTTGGTGGATCTTTCCGCGAGTTCGTGGGCCCCCCGGTGGACGTTGGAATTTTCGTGGCGGTAGTAAAAGCTGAGCCGGTCGATCACCGCCTGGGGCCGCTGGGTGGTGGCGGCGTTGTCCAGCCAGATCAGATCCCGGCCCCCGGGCAGCTTTTCCGAGAGGATGGGAAAATCGGCCCGGATGGACAGGAGGCTCCGGTGGCCGATGGTGTAGGCCGGGGCCGGGGAGGGAAGTTTCGCCGGAACCCCGGCTTCTTTGGAGAGGACTACCGGGGCGTAGGCGTAGGAAGCGGGGGGCGTTGCGGGGGGGCGGCCCCCCGCAGAGGGGGGAAGCGGAAGACCCGCGAAGCGGGGCTGAAGCGAGGGGGGAGGCTTTCCCCCTCCTGATTCAAATTCAGGAAAGTACGCCGCGGCCATCGAGGCGATTGCCGATTCCGACGGCAGGCCCCAATCGGCGGGATTAAACGGGCTGCTGGGTGTACTCATAGTAGTCTCCCACTTCCACGTCTTCCAGCACGGCCAAGGCGTCGTCGGCGAGGATGGCGGCGGAACAGTACACCGAAAGCAGGTAGGAGGCCACGCCGTTGTCGTCGATGCCCCGGAACCGGACCGAGAGACCCCGGGACTGTTCGCCGGGAACGCCCGTCTGGTAGAGGCCGACAGCGCCCCGCTTCGCCTCGCCGGTCCGTACCAGGAGGATGTTGGTTTTGCCGGTTTTGGCTTTGGGGTTCTTGAGGCCGTCCACAAAGAGTTTGTCCGTGGGGATGACGGGGATGCCGCGCCAGGCGATAAAAGTTCCCCCGGCAATATTCACGGTGACGGGGGGCACGCCGCGCCGGGTGCACTCCCGCTCGAAGGCGGCGATTGCCCTGGGGTGGGCCAGGAAGAAGCTGGGATCTTTCCACACCTTGGTGATAAGTTCGTCCAGATCGTCGGGCATGGGGCGGCCGTAGCGGGCGCTGATCCGCTGGGAATCGGCGGCGTTTTTGAGGAGGCCGTAATCGTCGCTATTGACGATCTGGCTCTCCTGCCGCTCCTTGAGGCTCTCGATAGCCAGCTTGATCTGTTCCTCGATCTGGTTGTAGGGCGAGCTGTAGACATCGGAGATCTTCGTGTCCACGTTGATGATGGTGGAGATGGAGTTGAGCTGGTACTCCCTCGGCTTGGCAAGGTAGTCCACGAAGCCCTGGGGGATCCCGGCTTTTTTGGGATCCTGGCTGCACAGCGCGTCCAGGGGCGTCTCGCCCTCGGCGACCCGGTTGACCCGGTAGATCCCCGATTCCAGTCCCTTAAACTCCAGTACCCGGGTCAGCCATTTGGGGGTAAGGGCTCCGTACTGGGGCGGCGTTTTGGTCACGTTCGCCAACTGATAGGCGGCGGCCCGTCCCAGGGCGTTGATTGTCTTTTCTGCCATGTTTCTCTCCTTGTATAACCGTCTTGTATAGCCGGCAAAACTACTTCAATTCCGATGTAAATACTAGGATAGTACCGGAGGATCCACTTGTCAAGGGGGCCGCCGCAAAACCAGCCGGGTTTTGGAAAAGACAGGGCTTAGGCGGGGTTTTTCTCCCCTTCGCCGGGCCCCGGGGACACCGGAGCCGGGCCGTGGAACGGAATATTCACCCGGAAGTGTGGGGCGGTCATATCGAGGCCCGCATCCCGGAAGCCGTTCTGGATATTCTGGTACAGCTCCGAGTAGATCCCCGGCACCAGTTCCACTTCCTTGGTGTAGCAGTTTATCTGATAGTTGGCGTAGAAATCATCCATCGCCGTCTGAAGCACAAAAGGCTTGGGAACCTTCTGCACATGGGATGTCGCCAGGGCGGCTTTGATAAGGATATCCTGAATCGTCTGCCAGGGAGTCCCGTAGCCGAAGGTGATTGTGGTGTTAAGGATCAGCCCTTCCTCATCCTCATCGGAGGATGTGTGATAGTTCACCACGCTGGAACTCAGGATCATCATGTTGGGGAAGGTAACATATTCGTTCTTGTGCGTTTTAAGCCGGATCACCATCGTGGTCTTTTCCACCACAAAGCCGGTTACATCGTTAATTTTAATGCGGTCGCCGATTTTAAAAGACCGCATATAGGTTATCACCACTCCCGCTACCATGTTGCCGATAGCCGTACTGGATCCCAGGGAAAAGATAATGCCCACCAGAACCGACACCCCCTGAAAGATCTGGGAATCCGATCCCGGCAGATACGGGTAAATAATCGCCACGGTAAAGGCGTAGAGCAGCACCCGCAGGATATTGAAAGTGGGGTTGGCCCAGTCGGGATAGAAACCGGAAATTACCAGTTTTTCTCTTTCTATCTGGATCGTGAGGAATTTCAGGAACCGCAGCACGTAGCGGGTTACCAGAAGGATGACCGCGATGGTGATCAGTTTCGGGATATAGCCGACGGTGCCCATCAGAATATTTTTGAAAGGGGTAAGGATGTAGTTGAACAGGGTAAAGGCCAGATGCTGGGTACTGGGAAAGAGGCTGAATACAATCGGCACGGTAATAATCAGTTGGACGGCCGTTAGAACGTATTTGAGAATTCTAATGCCGAAAAGGATAAGGTTGATGATCTGCCTGGCCGAGAGAAACCTGAATTTTTTGATGGTCAGGGGCTTGATCCGCGTCCCCATGTACGACTCCGCCCTCTGGGTGATGATCCTGAACAGGTAGCGCCAGAAAACCCAGATTAAAAACGCCTGCAGGACGATGATCCCCAGGGCTATCCCCAGGCGTTTAAGAAAACTCCCGATACTATCCTTGCCGTCTCCGGCTTCCTTGATAATATCCACCGCCGCTTCGGTAATCTTGTTTTCGGGGCCAAATAATTTTTGCAGTTCCCCTTCCAGGGCCGGAACCGGGGCCGGGGCCGGCGCGGGAACCGTTAGGGCGGGCGCCTCAGGCTGCTCCTGGGCCGGAACCACGTCCCCATCCGTTTCTTCCTGGGCACCCGGCGGGACGGTAAGAGCGAAGATACCCAAAAAAAACAATAAAACTAATCTCTGGCCCATACCCCCATCCTTTGCTTATGCGGCGATCTAAAGACAGCTTGCTATCGCCCCCTCCAGCGCGTCAAGCTGGGGTTCAATAACCGCCACCGGTTCCACCGGCTTTTGGAGCTTCGCGAACCGGGGAGGCATAACTATTTCCTGGCCGGTAGCCTTGGCCACCAGGGCCGCCTGCTTTGCCGGATGCCCCGTTGCCAGCACCACCGTATGTACATGCCCGCTGAAGTCCCCGGAGGCCCGCAGCCGCTCCGCCGCGGCAAAGGCCACCGCGCTGTGGGGGTCAAGCAGGATACCGTATCTTTTCCAGGCTTCCACCATGGTTTTCAGGGTCCTTTCGTCGTTTACGGAATCGGGATAGACCATGTTCCGCATCACCGCCGGGGCCTCCTCGTAGAAGGAGATAAGCCGCTCGTAATTGGCGGGTACACTCACATCCAGAGAGGGCGAATTGGTGGTCACAGGCGGCCGGGGCGCGAATTTCTTACCCCGGATAAAGTCCCCGAAGGAATCGTTGGCGTTCATCGCGGCGATAAAGCCGTTTACCGGCATACCGAATTTCCAGGCATAGAGCCCGGCGATGAGATTGCCGAAGTTCCCCGAAGGAACACTGAACACCAGATCTCCACGCAGATACTTTTTTATTTTTACAAAAGCGTAGAGGTAATAAAAACTCTGGGGCAAAAGCCGCCCCGGATTGATCGCGTTGGCGCTGGTGAGCCCGTAACGCTCCGCGAAAGGCCGATCCATAAGGGCTTCCGCAATAAGCCGCTGGCACTCGTCGAAAGTCCCCCTTATCTGTATGGGGAGGATGTTCCCCCCCTGGGGAACAAAATCGGCGCTTTCCAGCCCCCGGATCAGCCCGGCGGGGTAAAGGATCACCGCAGTTATCCCCTGGCGCTGCCTGAAGGAGTGGGCCAGGCTGACCCCCATGTCCCCCTGGCTGGCCGAGAGGATCATGGCGGGGCCGGAATTTTTAAGCAGCTCCTCCAGAACGGCCGCCAAAAAGGCAATGCCGAAGTCTTTGAAAACCCCGGTGGGCCCGTTGTACAAGTTCAAAACCGAAAGATTCTCGTCCAACTGCCGCAGTTCAGGCTCAAAATCGAAGGCGCCTTCAGCCACCCGGCTGGCCGAAAAGGGGTTAAGCTCCCCCTGGAGCAGGGCGGGGGCAACCGTAGCCGCCAGTTCCGGGTAACTGGTTTCCTCCCCCATGTACAGAAAAAACTGGCGCATATCCACCGCCTGGGCCGGCACATAAAGCCCCCCGCCCTCGGGCAGACAGCGCAAAACCGCTTCTTTAAACGAAACATTAAGATTACCGGACCTGGTAGATCGAAACTGCATGAATTTCCCCAAATTTTTTAAAAACCGCAAAAACCTTGAAGCTTTCCCAAAACCAGCCTCGAAGCTCGAACCGAAGCTTTACGTTTTGGGAAACGCTCCCTTTTCAATTAAAGAACGGGCGATTTTCCCCGGAAGGCCGGTTCCAATCTGCCCTATACATACCATACTTCTTGCTCTCTGACAATACATTTTAAACACCGCCGGCCCGCCAGGAATTCCCAGTTTCAACAAAGAACAGGGAAGAGGTTAAATTTTCTCATATTTTCCCATATTCATTAAACCAAAACCCCATGTTCGCACCCTTATTTAAGCATGAAACAGAACCATTCTATCAACCATTCCATCAATTGGCACCCAGCCTTCTTCCAGGCTATCCAGCTTGAACTTGCTCCTTTCAGGGATTCCCTCCGCTTCTTCCCCGAGTTCCAACTTACCTCGGAACCCCTCCGTATCGATTCCCTCATCATTGTCAAACCTCCGGGCGCCCAGATCTCCAAAAATATCGCCAGGATATTCAAAACTTTCAACATCTGGGAGTTCAAAAGCCCTGACGATTCCTTCTCCGTCAAAGACTTCTTCAAAGTCTACGCCTACGCCTCCCTCTACGCAGCCATTACCCCCGAGGCCGATATGTCCGCCATCACCCTTACCTTTGCGGGAGCCAGATACCCCAGGGAGCTTATCAAATACTTGCGGGATGTCCGCAAGTACCGTGTAGAGGAGGCGGAGCCCGGGATCTATCGTGTAGAGGGGGA
>JAISWN010000275.1 GCA_031271075.1 Treponema sp. | reverse complement strand
TAAACAGATGGCCTGGTCTGATGAATATCTTGAGCAGTTATTATTCCACTCGGGATTTTCCGATCAAACGGAATCTTCGGCCCCGGTCCTCTGAGAATTTTTAATGCGCTCGCCCTGCTCCTTCACCATGAACGGCGGAACCATCAACGACAATATAAGCGGCCCCGCCACCATCGGCGGCGGCGGCAGCGGAGGCGGCGTGCTTGTCAACGGATACGGCTCCTTCACCATGAACGGCGGAACCATCAGGGACAATAAAGGCGGCCCCGTCAAATACGATGGCGTCCCCACCCCAGGCAAGCTCATCGTAGACGGCGTCATCACCATCAGCAGCGGCGGCGGCGGCACCGGTGGTGGCGTGCATGTCAAAAACAACGGTTCCTTCACCATGAACGGCGGGAAGATAGGGTGGAAGAATTTCGCCGACACCGGCGGCGGCGTGTATGTCGGAGAAACCGGCTCCTTCATCATGACCGGCGGGGCCCTAGAATATAATAAGGCCCTGGCGGGCAGTAATTTCTGGTCTTATAAACCCGAGAATTTCATCAAGATCGGCGGCGATATTCTCGGTTATTAGGGATGAATTAGCAAAGAAAAACGACACGGCGGGGGAGGATTACATCTATCCCATTCCCTAGCAAGCGTCGCCTGACCTCGCAGCTTGGACAAGCGAAGCGTAGTCCAACAGGGCGGCCCCCCGTGGCCGCCCGGAGGCCCTTAAGCAAAGAGGTGCGCGTCAAAGGGGCAGCCTCCTACCCGATTGTAAATTTCAGACAAACGGGAGGAGGGCGCTTCGCCCCCTGTGCACTAACTTAACATGTATTGCACATCTGGTACCGTATTCCCCGCTTTCGTTTTTCACATGCAAGACGTTTTGCCAGGTGTTCGTAATCTTCAAGTATCCGCAAACCCAGATTAGCCTTCAATACCAAATTAACGAACGCCGTTTCCCGCCATATACTGCGGCTGGTATTCGATCTGGCTGCCGGGAGAAAAAGAAGCCTTTGGTAATTTTGAATGTGCCGCTGGTCATGGTATGAAGGTCTATCGCATAATGCAGGCGGTAGGTTTCGCCGTTCCGCCGCCGGAAACGCCCGCGTCTGCCTTGCCATGGCGGAGCATGGGGCCGGTGGACGATCACCGACAACCGCTGAAAAATACAAAAACCTGTCGCTTTTATACATTGTGCGTTAAAAAAAACCGGGCTTATCATGATGTACCCAAATTCAGGAGGAAGCTGATGAAAAAGCATACACTAGGTGCGATTTTAATGCTCTGTGTTATAGGTGTAACATGGAGTGGAGGCAGGACTGAGAGCTCCGGCGGAACCGGAAGCTCTGGCGGAACCGGCAGTGGGGGGCCTCCATCGCTGAAGTGGTTAAACCCACTACTATTACCTGGCTGGCGGATGTTCTGGTAAGCGAGGAAGACGGCCTGTCGCAGGTGGTTGCCAAATACAAAGAATTGACGGGGATCACCCTGGATATAACCAAGCCTGCCCACAACCAGTACATGGAGAAAGTGGACCTTACCTTTGCCACAGGGGAAGCGCCGGATGTGGTTTATATTCCCGACGCCACCTACATGCAGCGATATGCCGGGAACGGCGCCCTGGTAAATTTGAATGACTGGTACGTAAAATACGGCTTGGATAAAAAATTCGATAACAAAATCATGGACGGGACCCAGGTAAACGGCGGGCTCTATATTATCCCCTACACCGGAGGCAACGGAACCCTTACCTATTACCGGGGGGACTGGCTGAAAGAACTGGGAATGCAGCCGCCCAAAACCTACGATGAATTTATCGCCATGCTCCGGGGTTTTAAGAAGATCCACCCCGAGGCGGTTCCCTATACCGCTCCCGGCATCATCCAGAGCGAGTTCCCCACCTATATCTACACCGTGGAATTCTTCCAGGACGCCGTGCCGGATTACACCAAAATTAACGGTAAATGGGTGGACGGTATTCAGCAGCCTAACATGAGGGCCGCCATGGAACGCTGGCGCTCCGCTTTTGCCGAGGGCCTCATCGACAAGGATATTGTAACCAACAATACCTCTGCGGCCCGGGAAAAGATCTACGCCCAGACCGCCGCCGTCATGAATTACTGGGCCGGCCCCTGGCATCAGCAGTTCAATCAGAATCTGCGGAAAAACAACCCCAACGGCGCAATGGATCCCCTTCCGGCAATCAAAGGCGTAACTTACTTTGACCGGGTCGCCCTGGGTTCCGCCATCACCCGGAACAGCAAAAACCCCGAAGGGGTATTTAAATACTTTCTGGGCGGAATGTTTGACGAGGGGCCTCTCCAGATGCTTTTTACCCACGGCGTCGAGGGGATCCACTACAAGATGGAAGGCGGCAAGCTGGTAAAACTTCCCAGTCTTTCCAACCCCGCCTTTACCAACGCATCGGGAACCTACATCAAACCGGAGCTTACCGTTGCGCCCTGGGCCAAGGATCCCTATGAGCTGCCCCAGGCTATCATGCCGTCGTTTAATATCTTCCGCGCTACCGCGGTTCCCGCGATTCTGCCGCCCCTTTCCGCCGCCAACGAGCGGTTCGGCGCCGATATCCTGGTTGCCCGGAAAAAATTTCTGGCCGACGTGGTTTACGGTAACGCCGCTTTTGACGCCGCCCTGGCCGCTTATAAGACCAGCGTAGGCGCCCAGGTGGATCAGGTTCTGGCGGATTACAATAAATAAACGCCGGGCAGAGAGAAAAGCCACGGATTGCCATGGGGCGCCGGTTTCCGGCATCCCGGTGATCCGTGGATTTGTTTTAACGGATTAGACTTGATGACAGGGGGAAAAATGGGCGCAAATACCGCCGAAAAGACGATAAAAAAGAGAAAGCTTACCCGGGAGATCCGGAAATACACGCCTTTTTACTGCATGTTCCTGCCCATTGCCCTGCTTTTCATTATCATCTGTTATATCCCCATGGCGGGGATTTTCCTGGCCTTTACGGAATATACCCCTTTTAAGGGCCCCAACTTTATCGGCTTTGAAAATTTCCAGTGGCTCTTTAAGACTCCCGCTTTTTTAAAAGCCGTAAGAAATACCCTTCTCCTAAGCCTAATCAACCTGTTTTTAGGGGTCTTTCTTGCGGTAACCGTTTCGGTTCTGCTGAACGAGATAAAATACAAGTACTTTAAGCGTTTTGTTCAAACCGTTATTTATCTTCCCCATTTTATGAGCTGGGTTGTAGTGGCCTCTATTTTTACTATTCTGCTTTCATTCCAAAGCGGCTCTATTAACGCCCTGCTCAATTCCCTGGGACTGGAATCGGTTTTCTTTTTGGGAACCTCCAAATGGTGGACTCCGGTGTTCCTCTTTATCGCCCGCTGGAAAGATACGGGCTGGATGACCATCATTTTCTTTGCGGCCATTTCGGGCATCAACCCGGACCTCTACGAGGCGGCCCGGATCGACGGGGCGGGGCGGGCGCGGCAGATCCTCAATATCACGGCGCCCCTGCTGATGCCCACCATTCTTACCGTGATAATTCTCAACCTGGCCAAGGTACTCAATATTTTTGAATCGGTCTTTGTACTCCAGAACGATTTGGTCCTGGATAACGCCGAGGTTATTTCCACCTATGTGTATAAAGTGGGGCTTAAACGTTCCGATTATGGGTACGCCACGGCGGTCGGCTTCTTTAAGTCCCTGATTGCCCTCTGCCTGGTGCTGATTACCAATAGGGCCAGCACCAGGATCAAAGGCGAGTCGCTTTTATAGGAGGAGGGTAACATGAGAAACAAAAACAAGATACGCGAAAGTTTTTCCGGCCGGGTCTTTGATGTGTTTAACTTCTTACTTTTTCTGGTTGTGGGGGCGGCTATGGTAATCCCCCTCCTCAAGGTTCTTTCCGATTCCCTGGACTCGGCGGTCAATGTAGGGATCAACCTGATACCCAAGAAATTTTCCGCCGCCGCCTATCAGCAGATTTTTATGAACCGGGCCCTGCTGCATCCTCTGCAGATTTCCGTTATCACCACCCTTTTCGGGACCCTTCTGGGACTCGTTGTCTGCACCATCGGCGCCTATGTTTTGACTCAGCGGAAGATGCCCGGCAGAAGGATCTTTGTGGGATTTGTTATGTTCACCATGATCTTTAACGGCGGCCTGATCCCTACTTATCTGACCATGCGGGCTTTCCGCCTTATCAATACTCTCTGGGCGGTACTCCTGCCCCTGAGCCTTAACGTGTACAACATGATCCTGATGAAGAATTTTTTTGAGCAGATTCCGGAAAGCCTGCTGGAATCCGCCGACATGGACGGCTGTACGCCATTCCAGGCTTTTTACAAAATAGTGCTGCCCCTTTCCAAGCCCGCCCTGGCGTCCATCGGCCTGTTTTTTGCCGTAGCGGAATGGAACGAATTTTTTTCGTATGTTATGTACATTACGAAAACAGATCTGTATAATTTCCAGGTAAAAATCCGGGAACTTATTCTGGACAGCCAGGCCCTCAACTCCTTTGAGTTCGTGGTCAATCTGAAGCAGTCCCAGAACGCCATGATCGTGGTGGCGGTTCTTCCCTTTATGCTTATTTATCCTTTCTGCCAGAGGTACTTTGTCCAGGGGGTTACCATGGGCGCCATCAAAGAGTAAAAAGGAATGTAACATCATGACGGATTACGGCGGCATACCGGGACTCTTGTTTTACCTTTCCGGGGAGAATGGCTTTGAGGCCGACTTTGCCCGGGGCAGGGCTTCTCCCACTTTCCTTTCCGAAGTAAAACTCATTGAAGACGGCGCCGGGGGCAAGGCTTTTCAATGCGGGGATTACCAGAAATTCGCCTACAAGGCGCCGGGGAACATCTACGCCGCCCGGGGAACCCTGTCGTTTTTTTGGCGTTCCCGCTACCCCGTTGGCCCCACGGAGTTCCCCATTTTCCGGGTGGGCTACGCCGATCATTCAAGCTGGGACGCCTGCTGGCTGCGGATAGATTACAACGGTTCGGGTTTCGAGGCCATGATCACCGACATTAACCTTTCCCGGGCCAGGGTCGCGGTGAAACAGGATCCCTTTCCCGCGCCGGGCGACTGGACCCATCTGGCCCTTTC
>JAISWN010000292.1 GCA_031271075.1 Treponema sp. | reverse complement strand
CATTCAGGTCGATGTGGAACACCGGATGTTCTATCCATTCCGTTTCCAGGTCCGTCAAGACAAGCCGCGCTTGTCCGGCAAGCCGTGTTTGTCCGGCGGCCCGGGGCTGCTCCTCCCGCCCCTCGAAGAGTTCCCGCTTCCCCAGGAAGTAGGCCTTGAGGGTGGAGAGGAGGAGGCTCTTGCCGAAGCGCCGGGGGCGGCTCAGGAAGTAGGGCTTTCCCTCCTGAGCCAGCCGGTAGACGTATGCGGTCTTGTCCACATAGAGGTAGCCGCTTTCCCGGATATCCTCAAAATCCTGTATGCCGATGGGCAGTTTACGGGTATACATAGCGTTAAGTATAGCTCCTTTTCAAGAAAGGATGAAGACTGCGTTACCGAATGACTATGCAATTAGCGCGGGAAGTGATATAACCAAAAAACATTGATCGCGGAGAGCGGATTGTCAAATCCCTTGATTGAGAGGTGTGTATGCAGAGGATAAAGAGTTTAATAGACCGGTATATATTCTCTGACAGCCTGCCTCTTGAAGCGCGTACCACCAATATGGTATGCGTTGTCGGTATAGCCGGCGTTATTGTTGCCATCATAACGCGTCTGTTCATGCGCAGCAGCCCCGCGCTCATCCTCGTGCTCACGGGCATTGTCCTGTCCGTATCGGCGTTGCTCGCGTTCTGTAATGTATACAACAAACATAAACTCGGCGCCCGGCTTATGTTATTCTCATTGTGCGATGTGCTGCTGCCCGCCGCGCTGTTCGCCATGGGCGGGGTGAAAAGCGGAATGGCGGCGTATTTTGCCATGTCGGTGGTGCTCATATTTTTCCTGTCAAAAGGCAGAACCCGCGTCATCATACTTACGACGCATATCGCGTGGGTCATCCTCTGCTACGCGGCTTCGTCGGCGCCTCCCTTTGACGCGCTCGTGGCGGAGCTTCATGGGACGGCGCAGTACATTGACCATATCCAGTCCTTTGTCGTGTCCGGTTTTTTTATCTCGGCGATAGTCCTGTTTCAGAATCGCATTTTTCTCAATGAAAAGGCAAAAAAGGATACGACTCTGAGCGCTATGCACACCATGGCCGTTGCACTGCTCAACCTCGACCTCACTAGACCCGAGGACGCGCTCCGGCGCGGCATGGGCATCATCGCGAGCAGCGTGGGCGCGGATCGCATAACCCTCTGGGTGAACAAGGAAATCGACGGTCGGCTGTGCTTCGTACACCGGCTCTCCGGGGCCGCCGTGTCCACGGACGAAGGCGGCGTCTCCGGCATCGTGATCGAAGCGGCGGATGCGATCACCGCGTTTCCCTACGAGGACTATCTGCCCGACTGGGTGGAAAAACTCTCCGGCGGAAAACCCTTGAGCCTGTCGAGCGGAGAATACCCAAGCCGCGAACAGGCGATGTTCTCGATGTTCGGGGCACAGTCCGTTTTTATCGTCCCCATCATATACCATGGGGATTTTTGGGGTACGGTCATTGCGTCACGAAAGCTCGTGAAAGGAGGAAATAGGAGAAACCTTTCGAAATGACCTCATAAGACCGTCGGGAGACCGGCAGCTTGTAACATTAATCCCTAACCCCGCGTTCTCCCCGCTTCCGGGGGGAGGCCGGTAAATTTCCAGCGGTTGTCTGTCTTCTCAAAGGCCGCCGCCGGGAAACTGAGGGTTCTGCCGTCTTCCGCGGAGATTTTAATGCGGCCAAGCACCACGTTTACCTCCGTCACCTTCCAGGGGCCGTTCTCGTAACTTATCCGGGCCCCCTCGGGCGGGAGCCGGCGGCGCTGTTCGTTGTAGAAATTATGTTCATAGGCAAGGCAGCAGAGGAGCCTGCCGCAGGGGCCGGAGATCTTCATGGAATTGAGGGAAAGGTTCTGATCCTTGGCCATCTTGATGGAGACGGGTTTGAGCTTGTCGGAGACCGCGTGGCAGCAGTAGCAGCGGCCGCAAACCCCCAGGCCGCCTGAAACCCGGGCTTCGTCCCGCACGCCTATCTGCCTCAGTTCTATCCGGGTTCTGAAAACGGCCACCAGGTCTTTCACCAGTTCCCGAAAATCCACCCGGTTTTCCGCGGTGAAAAAGAAAAGTATCTTGGAATCTTCCAGAAGGTGATGGACCGACACCAGCTTCATGTCCAGCCTGTGGGCCGCGATCTTTTCCTTGCAGATCCGGAAAGTCTCTTTCTCCTGCTCCCGGTTGTAGGCGGAACGTTCCAGGTCTCCCCTGTCCGCGGGCCGTTCTACCCAGGCGATATCCGAAAGCTGAAAGTTACGATCCCGCCGGACCGGCCCGATTACCTGGGCAAGATCCATGCCGTAACGGGTGGGGACGACTACCATTGAAAGGGGGCTTAAAAGTTCCCCCTTGTACACCGCCAGGAAGGTTTCGTTGGAATAGAGCAGCCTGAGCCGGTAGACGGGCGTATCCGGGGCGATGGGCTGGCCTCCGCCGGTTTCTACCGCAATGCCGGTATACTCAAATTCCTGTTCCAGAGGGTTGTCTTCCAGGGAAGAGATATCCTCGTCTATGTTTTCGTAGTTTTCACCGGAGTTACTCATTGCAGTAAATCTACCAGAAGGCCGTTGATTTCCTCAAGCCGGGCCAGCAGTTCAAGCTGGGAAAGCTGTTCCGAAAGAAGCCGGGCGGCCATTTCCTCAAGTTTCCGGTCCACCACCTGTATAACATGGCGTACAGTCCGTTCCTGGGAATCGGGGCTGCCCCGGCGGCCCCGGTAACCCGGCCGGCGGCCTTTGGGGATGCCTATCTGCTCCTCCATGACAAGGCTGTTTTCCACCACGTAGTGGATAAAGTCCCGGACCGCTTTCTTGTAACGCAGAATCTCCTGGGGGAAGGGCCGGTTCCGCAGATCGTCCCCGGCGGACCGGGCATCGTCCAGGAGCTTTTCCGCTATCTCCCGGGAGGGGGGCAGATCCCGAAGCTCCCCCAGCTCTTCGGCTGCTTCCTCCCGGCTTTGCTCCAGAAGGGAGGAAAAAACAGGCCCCCGGCCCCGGCGGACTAGTTTTTCCTCAGACTTTTTCGCCTCCCCCTGAACCTTGGCATGGACCGCGGGGTTCAGTGCGGGGTTCAGGATTGATGAAACAGGATCGGAAAAATCGACCTTAGTCATAGGCTTCGGAAAAGGAGGAGAGAACCGACTTAACCCCCTGGGCGTCCCGGTATTCGGAAAGGGCCCGGTTCCAGCTTTCCTCGGTGGGGCATACCTGTATCCTGCCGTGGATCAGGCAGCCTTCGTCCGCCCGGATCCGCCGGGTGATCACATCCCCGATAACCAGGCCGGTAGAAAGTACGGTAAGCCGCTCGCTGGCCAGCACGTTACCCCGGACTACCCCGCCGACGGTTACCGCTGTTCCGCTGATATTGCTCCGCATCCGGGCATCCTCGCCGATAACCACCCGGCCCTGGGCGCTTACATCCCCCCGGACATTGCCATCTATCCGGGTAAAACCGCCGATTTCCAGGTTGCCCGATACGCTGCTGTTGGGGCCGATAATCGTGTTGATTGAGAAATCGTTACGCCGGGAAGCCATGGGAACCTTTACTTTAACGGGCGACAGGCCGGGCGATACGGGAACGGATATTGATGTACTGGTAGGGATCCACCACATCGGAGCCGATATGTACCTCGTAATGTACATGGGGCCCCGTGGATAGCCCTGTATTACCGATCCAGCCAATAACCTCCCCCTGCTGAACCCGCTGCCCGGTTTTTACATTGGCCCGGAGCAGGTGGGCGTACCGGGTATAGTAGCCGTGCTTGTGCTTGATGATCACGTAATTACCGAATCCCTCGGCCTCAAAGTCAATGGTAACCACCTGCCCGTCGGCGGTAGCCACAATCGGATCCCCCTGCCGGTAGGTGGAAAGGTCTATCCCCTTGTGGATGTAATACTGGCCGGAGAAGGGGTTCACGTTTTGCCCGAAGTACATGGAAATATGCCCGTTGCCGCCCTTGATAGGCCAGATACTGGGAATTTCCGTCAGCAGGGCGCTTTGGGAATCCAGCAGGGTTCCGATTTCCCGGATAGGCGTCTGGGCCGACGCGAGATAGGCGGAAAGCCTG
>JAISWN010000198.1 GCA_031271075.1 Treponema sp. | reverse complement strand
CCCGGCCCGCCCCCCCCCCCCCCCCCCCCCCCCCCCCCCCCCCCCCCCCCCCCCCCCCCCCCCCCCGCGCGGGGCCCGGGCCCCGGCGGCATGAAACATACAGTTACCCTCTCCAGCCTTCGGGTACAGATCCTGCTTATCGTATTGATCTCTATGTCCCTTATGCTGGTCTTCCAGGGCATATCCATGGGCAGTTTTATCATCCTTAACAACCAGCGCCGCCGGGAATATATCAGCGCCGCCGCCGGAAATATTGCCGCATCCCTAAACACCATGGGGGAAAACATCCGGAGCATGGCGCTTTATACCGCCTCCTTTGAGTCTTTTAAAGATCTCTATTTTCCCAACCGGCCGGCCGCACGGGATATCGCCGACATGGTAAGCACCGCCTTTTATACGGTCCGGTTTATCGCCAACCACTATCCTATTATCCGGGATGTGGTAATGGTGGGCCTGAACGGACTACCCTTCAGTTACTATATGGGGTATGGCTATGATTTTATGGAACTGATGCAGCCTGACTACAATTTTACCGATCCCGGCGCCGTGGAAAGCCGGTTTTTTTATTTTGCCGGAAAAGACTACTTTGTGTATGTAAGCCCTGTTACCGCTCTGTATTCCAGTACCGGCGGTACACGGAAAATCGCCTCCTGTGTTTTTATCTGTGATCCGGAGTATATCCGGAATTTGGTAAACATCAACACCGGGGACAGGAGGGTTAATTTTTCCATATACGACAAGGCCGGCCATCTTATCGCTTCAGGCGCGCACGCGGAGGACAAAGGCCCCGGGCCGGTAGAGATAGTTTCCCATGCCGTCAACATGGGGCTTACGGTTACCGCTTCTGAAAGTCCCGCCGGCATGATCCCCGAAGGCGATGAATCGGTTCGTTTTATCAGGAATTTTTTTGTGCTTTCCGTCTTCCTGCTTTTCATTGTTACGGCCATGGTTATCGTTTTACTGCGTATCCGGATAGCCCGGCCCATATCCAGTCTGGTACATACCTTGAGCACCGGCATAGATAAACCCATGCATACCCGCCTTAGGCACAGCAACATTGAAGAACTCGATAGTATCGTGGAGGGGGTTAATGCCCTGCTGGACGAAATTGAGGATTATACCCGGAAAAGCATGGCTTCCCAGCAGAAATTGTACGAAATGGAGCTAGGGAAAAACGAAGCTGAAATTTACGCCCTCCAGAGCCAGATCAACCCCCATTTTCTGAACAACACCCTTCAGTGCATCCGCAGTATCGCTATTACCAGGGGAGTTGGCGAAATTGCCGCCATATCCCTTTCCATGTCGGAACTGTTCCGTTACGCCATGAACTACGAGGATCAGGTTTTTGTTCAGGACGAGATAGATATTGTCCGCCACTATATCGGCATTACCAATATCCGGTTTCGTAACCGTTTCACCTTCTCCTTTGCCATAGCGCCGGAGATATGCCGGTGCTATATGTGCCGGATGATGCTTCAGCCCCTGGTTGAAAACGCGGTAAGCCACGGGGTATCCAGGCGGGATGAGGGGGGAACGGTGGAAATTGCCGGAATCATGGAGGACGGGGGTATCCTTTTTGAGGTAACCGATAACGGCCCCGGATTCGGGGAAGGCCGTCTGGGGGAGATACGCCGGGAACTGGCCTACAATTTTATGGAGAACCGGGAGCGCCACAAGGGCGGCTCCTTCGGACTTTACAATATCAACCGCCGGCTTAAGTTGAATTACGGCGAAGATTACGGCCTTGAAATAGGGGACAGGGACGGCAAAACCCTGGCGGCGATCCGTTTTCCCCGGATCACCTGAAGCTTCTTAACATAATACATCAACAAGTGAACATAATACATTGCCGGTTTCTCCACTGAAATTCATACTGATTATATTCCCGGATTTTTCCGGTACTATTTAGGAGGTTTTGTATGAAGAAGTCTCTGGCAGTTTTATTGGCGGCCCTACTGATGGCCGGCATTGTTTCCGGCGCCTTTGCCGGGGGGCAGGCGGCTTCAGGCGGCGCGGCTGCCGGTGGGAGCGCCTCCGCGGGCGGATCGGGGACGCCGGCGGCGGGGGGAACCCTGCTCATCGGCGAATATATCCTGGATTCCCAACTGGCGGCGAGAAACCCCTTTTTCCCCAACAACACCCACATGGGAACAATGAATCTGATCTATGAACGGCTCATGTACTTTAACCCTATCAGCGGGGAACTGGAACCGGAGATTGCCACCGGCTACGAGTGGAGCGATAACTACATGACCCTCACCTTTACTATCCGGGACAACGACACCTGGCACGACGGGCGGCCCGTAAGCGCCGAGGATGCGGCCTTTACCTACAATGTACTCAAACAGTACCCCGTAACGGACCGTTTCTCCCTCTGGAAAAAACTTTCCTCCGTTACCGCCCAGGGGAACAAGGTTATCTTTAAGCTGTCCCAGAGTTTCACCTCCCTGCCTTTCTATACCAACGATATTGTCATTGTCCCCAAACATATCTGGGAATCAATACCGAATATCGCGGAATTTTTAAATCCCAATCCGGTAGGATCGGGCCCCTTTACCTGGGGAACCTATAATACCGGAACCGATATACAGCTTAAGGCGAACAAAAACTACTGGCGGGGGGCGCCCAAAGTTGACAACTTCATCATCCGTATGTATAACAACGCCCCCAACTTGACCCTGGGACTCCTTAGACAGGATGTTCATGCCACCATGGGGACCATCGCCATGGCGAATCTCCCGGAATTCTTGAGCAGGCCCAACGCGAAGATGCAAAAATACGCCGGTTTCTCCAATTACCAGGTAATTTTGAACTTGGAAAACGAACTTTTGGCGGATGTGAACGTGCGCAAGGCCATGACCCTGGCCATCAATACCAACGATCTTATCACCCGGGGTGAATACAACGGCGTATTCCCCACCAGTTCCGGATGGCTGCCGGCCATTTTTGGGGAACTCCTGAGCGCCAATGCCCGGAAGGATCATGTCTACGATCCCGCGGGGGCCATGAAAATTTTGGAAGCCGCGGGTTACACCAGGGGTTCAGACGGGATCTACCAGAAGAACGGAAAGCGGCTTTCCTTTACCTACCACAACCAGTCGGGTGCGCCGGCCCAGCAGATGGAGGCGGGGATGATCCAGCAGTGGCTCCTCAACATCGGTATAGAGATTATTCCCCGGCTTGCCACCGGGCCGGAACTGACCCAGCTTGCCCAAACCGGGCGCTTTAACCTGCTCCAGATGGGCATCGGTTTTCCGGGCGACCCCTACGCGGCCCTGAATACCAGTTTCCATTCTTCCATGACCGCCCCCGCCGGACAGGCTGCGTTAGGAACCAACTACTTCCGGTACCGGAATCCAAAGGTAGACGCCCTGCTGGACGAGGTTTCCGGGGTGGTGGATACGGGAAAACAGCGGGAACTCTACGGTCAGATCCAGGATATCCTTATTGACCAGGTACCCTTCCTGCCCATGTACAATGTGGGAGGGCATGTTCCCTATTATGACGGCGGACGCTACGCCGGCTGGGTGGAGGACGCGCCCATCTTCTGTTCCCGGGGGATTATTCAGGTTTACGAAATAAAATAGGGATCTTCGGGAGGAAGTTTATGGCCAATATCAAGTTGAGCTATATTATACGAAGAATAGTCAGCGCGGTATTTACCCTCTGGGTTGCTTTGACTATAAACTTCCTGCTTCCCCGGATGATGGGAGGGGACCCGGCGGAATACATCGCCAGCACCGTCGCCATGGGTTCCCAGGAATACGCGGCGGCCCTGCGGGAACAATTCGGATTGGACAAGGGTATTCTCGAACAATACGGCCGGTATCTTGTCCAGCTCTGCCGGGGGAACCTGGGGATTTCCTTCAGCATATTTCCGGTGCCGGTTAGTTCCATTATCACCCGGGCTATACCCTGGACCCTCCTGATTGTCCTCAGCGCCACGCTTATTTCCTTTGCCAGCGCATGGCTCCTGGGAACTTTGGCGGCCTTGAAACAGGGAAAATTATTTGATCAAATCACGGTGGGGGCGGCTTTTTATATTCAGTCTACCCCCTACTTTTTTGTGGGGATGCTTATCCTTATGGGCCTGAGTTTTTACCTGGGCTGGTTTCCCATGGCCCACGCCATGCCTGTAGGAATCCCCGAAGGAACCCCCTGGTACCGCCTTATCGGCCCAATCTGCTACCATGCCTTCCTGCCCGTCCTTTCCCTCATTGTGGTTTCCCTGGCGGGGAGGATGGTGATGATGAGGAGTAACATACTCCAGATCTTTTCCGAGGATTACATTACCCTGGCCCAGGCCAAGGGTTTAAAACGGAGCAAGATCCTGATGAAGTACGCCCTGCGGAACGCTTTGCTGCCCTCGTTTACCGGGCTTATGCTGAGCCTGGGGAGCGCGGTGGGAGGGGCTATCACCACGGAGATCATTTTTTCTTACCCCGGCATCGGCCTTACAATTATGAACGCGATCTACAACCACGATTACCCCCTGATCCAGGGATGTTTTGCCATCATCGCCCTCTGCGTGGTAGCGATGAATCTGCTGGCGGATCTCCTCTATCCCCTGCTGGATCCCCGGGTCGCCTTGTCTTAAAGGAGGAAGGGATGTTCAGAAAATATATTTTATCCAATACCAAGGCAAAAACCGGGATAGGGATCATCCTCTTTTTCCTTATCATTGCCATTTTTGCGCCCCGGATAGCCCCCTACAATCCTAAAAGCATCGAATTTATCCCCTGGGAGAAACCTTCTTTGGCTCATCCTTTGGGGGTGAACAGTTATGGACAGGATCTTTTTTCCCAGGTAATCCACGGCACCCGGGTGACTATGCTGGTAGGTATATTCGCGGGACTCCTCACCAGCCTTATCGGTATCGCGGTAGGCTTGATATCCGGTTACATGGCCGGAATCGTCGGAGAAGTGTTGATGCGTATCGTAGATGTACTCCTGGTAATACCGACTCTGGCGGTGATGATAGTGATCGCTTCTTTTGTTCAGGATCTGCGAATTCTGGGTTCCATAATTATTATCGGTTCTTTAAGCTGGCTCTGGATGGCCCGGAGCATCCGTTCCCAAACCCTCTCGGAAAGCAAACGGGATTATGTGGACGCCGCCCGGGCCTTGGGGATGGGGTCTCCTGAAATCATGTTTCGGGAGATCCTTCCCAATATTTTCCCGGTGGTTACCGCCAATATGGTGATGGTGATCACCAGCTCCATGCTTACCGAGGTGTCTATGAGTTTTTTGGGTATCGGAGACCCTACCCTTATCAGCTGGGGAAAGATGCTCGCCATTGCCTTTGACAACAGCGCCATTATTTACAAGGCCTGGTGGTGGATGATCCCCCCGGGACTTTGTATCGCTACCCTGGGGTACAGTTTTATTCTCATTGGTAATTCCTTTCTGGATATCTATGCCCGGGATCGGGGCGGCGCGGTAAAACTATAGCCATAAGGAAGATGTATGCCGGACGTATTGTTGGATGTGAGGAACCTCAGTGTGGAATACAGCGTTGCCCGGGGCCGGCTAAAGGCGGTAACGGATGTAAGCTTTGCCATTCACCGGGGGGAATTTTTCGGTCTTGCGGGGGAATCGGGCTGCGGCAAATCGACTATCGCCTTTGCCATCATGCGCCTCCTCAAGGGGGCGGCCTCCGTCTCGGGGGGAGAAATCAATTTCAAAGGCGGTAATGTGCTTGCCTTTGGAGAAGAGCGGCTCAGGCTTTTCCGCTGGGAAAAAGCTTCCATGGTACTTCAGAGCGCCATGAACAACCTCAACCCGGTGATCACCGTGGGAAGCCAGCTCTGCGACGCTATTATGGCCCACCAGCCTTTAAGTCCCGGGGAGGCCCGGAACCGGGCCCGGGAACTCCTGGCCCTGGTTAATATCGACACGGATCGGATCAGCGCCTATCCCCATGAATTGTCCGGGGGTATGCGCCAGCGGGTGGTGATAGCCATGGCTATGGCCTTAAAACCCGACCTCATCATATTCGATGAACCTACCACGGCCCTGGATGTGGTGGTACAGTACAACATCATCCGGAAGATCCTTGAACTGAAAAAAGAGATGGGCTTTTCCATCCTGTTTATTACCCACGATCTCCCCCTGATGCTGGAGATCTGCGACAGAATAGGTATCATGTACGCGGGCCGGATGGTGGAACTTTCCCCGGTGGAGGAAATGAGGCGGGGCGCCCGGCACCCTTATACCCGGGGGCTGCTTCGGGCTTTCCCTTCCCTCCTGGGAGAGAAAGTAAAACTTTCGGGGATCCCCGGCAGCGTACCGGATCTCATCACCCCGCCCGATGGCTGCCTCTTTTATCCGCGCTGCAGTCAGAGACAGGAGATCTGCGGCAGAACAATTCCCGGCTTTACCGGCCCTGGGGAGGACCATTTTTGCGCCTGTTTTTATCAGGCTGCGGCGGGGGCAGGGGATGCGTAAGATTGAATACAGGAATATATACAAAAATTTCCCTGTTAAGGGGAAGTTCTTTGAAAGGAAAAACCTCCACGCGGTAAGCAACGTCAGTTTTTCTATTGATGAGGGCCATACCCTGGCGGTGGTGGGGGAATCGGGTTGCGGAAAAACCACCCTGGCCCGGCTTCTTTTAAAACTCCATGAACCCAGTGCCGGGGACATTTTGGTAGACGGCGAACCCATAAACGCGGTAAAGAGCCGGGAGGCTATCCGGGATTTCCGCGGCAGGATACAGATGATCTTTCAGGACCCTTTCGGGAGCCTCAACCCTGCCCATACCGCGGGGGATATTCTTGGCCGGGCGCTAAGCCTCCACGCCCGGGAGATAAAAAGCGCCGAAAAGAGGAAGCGGGTTACGGGCCTCCTGGAACTGGTGGGGCTTACCCCGGCGGAAGATTTTATCGGGAAACATCCCGCCCAGCTTTCCGGGGGACAGCGCCAGCGGATCGTCATTGCCCGGGCCCTGGCGGTAAACCCCTCTATCATTGTGGCGGATGAACCCACGTCTATGCTGGATGTATCCATCGGCATTGACATCATGAACCTTCTCCTGGAACTCAAGGAGAAGCAGGGGCTCACCATGATGTATATTACCCACAACCTGGCCTCCGCCCGTTATATGGCGGACCACATGGCGGTGATGTACGCGGGAACCTGCGTGGAATACGGGCCCATAGATGACATGATAGAACGGCCCTGCCATCCCTACACTATTCTTCTTCTCAACAGCACCCCCGAGCCCTTCCGGGAGAAAAAAATAAACATTGAGGCCAAAGAGAAAAACCCCGATCTTATCAGCGGCAAAAAACAGTGTATGTTCAGCAACCGCTGTCCACTGGCGCAGGATCGGTGTTATACTACGGAACCTCCCGAGTACATTTTTGGCGGGAGGAGGATCAAATGTTACCTCTATGAGCATACCGAATTGACGGATATTCCCCGGATAAACGCGGCCATATACGCCAAAGGAGGATCGGCGTGAAAAACCAAAACAAGAGGCCCAATATCATCACCATCATGACCGATGATCAGGGCTACGGCGATCTGAGCTGTATGGGCAGCGCCGATATTATCACCCCCCATTTTGACCGTCTTGCCGCGTCGGGGGCCCGGTTTGAATCTTTTTATTCCAACAGCCCGGTCTGCTCTCCTTCCCGGGCCTCCCTTCTTACCGGGCGTTATCCCGGTTACGCCGGGGTACGGTCTATCCTCGCGGGACGCCGTACCACCACGGGGCTCAGCCCGGAAACTCCCACCATTGCTGCGGCGCTGAAAAAACTGGGCTACCATACCGCCCTGATCGGCAAATGGCATCTGGGGCTGGCCCATGAATGCCGGCCTGCCCAGAACGGCTTCGATTATTTTTACGGCTTTATGGCGGGCTGCATTGATTACTATTCCCACATATTCTACTGGGGTATGGCGGACGGACGGTTCAATCCCTGCCACGATCTCTGGGAGAACAACGATGAGGTTTGGAACAACGGGCGGTACTTTACGGATCTCATCAGCGATAAGGCGGCGGAGTATATACGGGGCCATGCCGGAAAACCCGATCCCTTCTACCTCTACCTGGGCTACAACGCCCCCCACTATCCCATGCACGCCCCCCAAAAGTACCTGGATCGTTTTGCCCGTCTTCCCTGGGACCGGCAGGTGATGGCGGCCATGCTCAGCGCCGTGGATGACGGGCTGGGCGCCGTCATGGATGAACTGGAACGGCAGGGGCAGATGGAAAACACGCTTATCTGCTTTCAAAGCGACAACGGCCCCTCCCGGGAATCCCGCAACTGGCTGGATGGCCGGGGGGATCCCTACTACGGGGGAACCACGGGAAAATTCAAGGGCCATAAATTCAGTTTGTTTGAGGGGGGTATCCGGGTACCGGCCATAGTATCCTGGCCCGGACACATCCCGGCGGCCCAGGTGATCACCGAGCCGGCGGTATCCATGGATCTTTTTCCCACCCTCCTTAAACTTGCCGGAGGGGATACGGGCGCCTATAATTTGGACGGGCTTGATATCATGCCCATGCTCACCGAAAAGGCGGCCTCTCCCCATGGGGCGATCTTTTGGGAGATGGATAAACAGACTGCTGTCAGGAAGGGAAAGTACAAACTGGTACTCAACGGAGTGCTGGAGGAGGAGGGGCCCTGCGGGGAGGAAGCTTTCCTCGCGGACCTTGCGGAAGATCCGGGGGAAAGGAACAACCTGGCGGAGGAACTGCCCGAACTCGCAGGGGAACTGCGGCTAGAGGCGGAGGGATGGCGGGCCGCTCTGGAAAGAAACTGGACCGCCAAAAAGGAGAAACCTCTATGAAAGCAGTGATGATCATGTTTGATTCCCTTAACCGGCGTTTTCTCAAACCCTATGGCAGCCAAACCACGGTAACCCCGAACTTTTCCCGGCTGGCGGAGCATTCGGTCCGGTTCGACAACTGTTACGCCGGGAGCCTTCCCTGTATGCCCGCCCGGCGGGAACTCCATACCGGGCGTTACAATTTCCTCCACCGGGCTTGGGGGCCCCTGGAGCCCTTTGATGATTCCATGCCGGAACTCCTCAGGAAGCACGGGGTTCACAGCCACTTGGCAAGCGATCACTACCATTACTGGGAAGACGGGGGCGCCACCTACCATACCCGTTACGGCACCTGGGAGAATTTCCGCGGCCAGGAGGGGGATTTCTGGAAAGGGATAGTGGGAGGGCTGGAAGACCGGAACCCCAACCTGGTTCAGTTTAAGAATTTCCGGGAGCGGCTTTACAAACAGGATACGGTAAACCGTAGTTTCCTGCGGAACGAGGAAGACCACCCCCAGGCCCTCACCTTTAAGGCGGGAATGGAATTTATCGAAACCAACGCGGTAAAAGATCCGTGGTTTCTGCAGCTTGAGACCTTTGATCCCCACGAGCCTTTTTTCAGCTATCAGAAATACAAGGATCTCTATCCCTCAAACTATTCCGGCCCCCGTTTCGACTGGCCCGATTACGCCCCGGTTAAGGAAAGCCCCGAAGAGGCGGCGGAAGCGCGGCGATCCTATTTTGCCCTCCTCTCCATGTGCGATTGGTATCTGGGAAAGGTTCTGGATCTCTTTGACCGGCTGGATCTGTGGAAGGATACCATGCTCATCGTCAACACCGATCACGGTTATATGCTGGGGGAACACGGCTTCTGGGCGAAAAATTATATGCCCCAGTATAACGAGATCGCCCATATCCCCCTTTTCATCTGGGACCCCCGGTACGGTAAGAAAAACGAAAGCCGTTCCGGCCTGGTGCAGACCATCGATCTTACGGCAACGATCCTGCGGTATTTCGGCCTGGATCTGCCGCCGGATTGCCAGGGAAAACCCCTCGCGGCCCTGATAGGGGAAAACAAACCTGTCCGGGAAACGGGGCTTTTCGGACTCCACGGCGCCCATGTGTGTTGCACCGACGGCCGCTATGTCTACATGAAGGCGCCCGCCGCGGAAGCCAACCGGCCCCTCTACAATTATACCCTTATGCCGGCCCATGGAAACTGTCTGTTTTTTCCGGAGGAAATAAAAACCATGGAAAAGGTCAAACCGTTCCCCTTTACCAAAGGTATGCCCCTGATGCGCTTCGATACCCTGACGCCTTCAGGGGCCTTTCAATACGGGGATCTCCTCTTCGATCTTTCTTCCGATCCGGAACAGAACCACCCCATTAGGGATAATCCTTCCCTGGAAAGGGAGATGCGGGAAAAGATGCTTACCCTTATGCGGGAAAATGACGCCCCTCCCGAACAGTTTCAGCGTTTGGGCCTGCCCTCTTAATCCTGAGCCGGGCAATTTGCGCTCCCGCCGCCTGATGCCGGCACCCTACTCCGTCAGGGTCTGGAGGGTCTGGCGTATGTTGGTAAGCTGGGCGTTCAGCCGTTCTATTTCCGCCGTCTGCTCGGCGCCCTGACGGCGCAGCCCCTCTATCGTCGTGTTCCGTTCCGTCAGCGTCTGATTCAAACCGGCAAGCTGCTGATTCAAAGTGGTAAGCTGCTGGTTCAAGGCATTGTTCCGGGTATTCAGATCCCCAATAACGCTGTCTTTTTCAGCAATGCTCCGCTGCTGCCCGGCAATCTGGGTTTGGAGGCCCTCCAACTGCCGGTTCAAGGTATCAAGCTGCTGGGTCAGGGTACTGTTCCGGGTATTCAGATCCGCAATAGCGCTGTCCTTTTCAGCAATGCTCCGCTGCTGGCCGGTGGTCTGGGTTTGCAGGCCCCTTATCCGGTTCTGGAGTTCCGCAAGCTGCCTGCTCAGGGAACTCTGGGTACCCGAAACGGCCTGGTTAAGCCCCGCCACCTGTTCCGCCAGGGCGGCGTTCTTTTCTTCAAGCTCGGTGATGGTTCTATCGAATTCGCCGGCGGCGGAGGCGGCCACCACGGCGCTGAGCTTTTCCGCCACGGCGATTACCCCTTCAAGGGTAGCGATACTGGTAAGGTAAAAATTTTTCCTGGCCTGGATGGAACGGACAGCCTGGAACGAGGGGGTATTGATAAACTCCCGCATGGACGCGAGGGTCTTCAAAGCCGCATCAAGACGGCCGGCGTTCACCTGGGCCGCCGCGTCGGCGTAAAGACCGGACATGTGGGCTTCGATGGCGGCCCCCTTCTCCTGGTCGCCGGAAAGCCTGTCCAGTTCGGCCCTGGCGGCTCCGAGGGCTTCCCGGCTCTGCTCGTTGGCCGCGGTAAGCTCCTGGGTCTGAGCCTCAAGCTGGGCCCGGAGGCTTGCCTCCCTGGTGCGGGAAGCTTCCAGGATTCGGGAGCGATCGTCCTGCAGGGAGCCCAGGCTTGCCCGGTACTCTTCCTGGAGTCTCTGGAGATCCGCCTCCACCGCCCGCTGTTCCGCGGTAAGCTCCTCGTTGCTGGAGTGAAGCTTCCGCAGTTCCCCGTCCACCCCCGCGAGTTTGGAACTGATAGAGACGATCTCCCCCTCTTTTTCCTCCAGTTCCCTGGCCGTTTCCCGGCGTATCTCCCGGATCAGCGCCCACTCGGTAGAATTATAGGCCCTGTTCCCCAGGCGCAGGGCCGCCTCGTCCCGGTTGTGAAGGAAGTAGAGAACAAGGGCGGCCCCGGCCAAGAGGAAAAGGGCAAGGATATTTACCAGAAGGGGGAAAAGCCCGCCCCTTCTCTTCGCCTTGAATGCCGCCGGTTTGTCCCGGCTCAGGGATTCCCGGTTTCTGAGGGCAATCCGCTCTATGTCCGCGATAATTTCCCGCTGCTCGGCCTCGCTGATGCCGGAGTCAGTTACAAGCCCGTCCATATCCGCCGGGGTTTCACCGGTATTAAAAACTATTTCTCCTGAGTCACTCATTTCAGATCCACCCCCGCCGCCTCACGGGCCGCAAGCCGCAGGCCCCCGGCCTTAAGGCCCCGGACCGGGTAATCCTGGGATTTAAAAGCCTCTTTGGTAACTTTAAGCCGCGGCTTGGGAACATAGCGGATAGTAAAACTGAATTTATCCCGGGTGTCCACATGGAACACCGTTGCCCCTTCGGGAGCCAGGGAGTACTCCTTGTTCATGATCCAGCCTTCAATAACACAACGCTTGATATAGGGGAAGGAGTTTTCCTTTTCCTTGTAGATAACAGTAAAGGTAATTTTGGAAAGGGCCTCCTTGTCCGCCACCCCGATCCACCAGGCGCCGGGGCCGACAAAAACCTTGTCGCTCAGATCCGCCACAAAC
>JAISWN010000141.1 GCA_031271075.1 Treponema sp. | reverse complement strand
GGCGGGGAGGCCAAGGAGGCGGGGAAGGATGCCGGGACCGGCGGCATCGCCGCGGAGAAGGGCGGGAAAGCCGGGGATGTCCCCTTTGCCGGCAGCATCCTGAAGGATCTGGTACGCCGGAGCGGTTTCGCCCTGGAAGGCTCTTTCCGTTTTTATACCGGGTTTGCCCCGGGCTGGAGCGAAACACCCTGGAATTGGGATGAAACGGAGGAAGAACTCACCCGGCCCGTGCTGGGGGGTATGTTGGCGGATCTGATCCTGGATTTTCAGATCTCCGAGGTGTTCCGGGTTCGGAACAAATTCGGCTTTTCCTACCCGGCGCTGACCCTTACGGTTAAAGAATTTTTCTTCGACTACAACGTTAAGAACCGCCTCTTTCTGCGGGCGGGAAAATTTACCCCCAGTTGGGGGCGTTCCTCCAGCTATCCCTTTACCGATCTCCTTTCCCGGCTTCCCGCAGAGGATAAAACTGGGGGAGACCCCTACGTGTTTAAGGTGAATCTGCCCATCGGCATCGGGGGCATAGAGCTGATCAGCCTGACCCGCAGGAGTTTTATGGACCATTATCCCAATCCTACCCCCACCGAATTGGCCTACGGGGCCAAGTACAACCTGGCCCTCCCCTGGATAGATATCGATATGGGCGCCTTTTACCTTGATGCCATGCCTTTCCGGGTCACCGCATCGGTAAAGACCACCCTTCCCTGGGATATAGAAGCCTACACCGAGTGGCTCGTGGCCGCCCCCCATGAAACCAGGGAGGATCTGAGCCTTTCGGCCAACCTGGGCCTGGCCCGGGATTTTTTCGGCGATCTCTTTACCCTGAACGGGGAGATCTTTTACAACGGCGAGGAAGGGGTAGGCCGGTTTACCCCCAAGACGGATCTGCGGGATGCCAAGGTAGTCCCCTTCATCGACGGGTTTAACGCCGCCTTCAACATGGTGATCCGGCCCCCCCTCTTTTGGAATTTCAAAATCTTTAGCCAGGTTCTCTACGGCATAGAGGAAGATACCGTCCAGTTCGTGCCGGGCTTTTCCTGCAAACCCCTTTCCCACCTGGAGCTTTCCCTGGCGGTTCCCATGGCCCTGGGCAGCCGGGAGGGAACCTACTACCGGAACAACGTGGACACCAAGGACCGCCCCTTCGCCGTAGTCCTGCTCATTTCCCTCCAGGGAAGCCAGCGCTTTGACTACTACCGCTAATAGGCTGATTACGCTAACCCGCCGCTTGTGTAAAAATCCGAAATTTCGTAAACCAAACCCACGCTGGGGACAATGTTTATTATGGTTTTACTGAGGGATGGTATAAACATGGATACGGATCTTTGACTAACAATCTTTGCGTTACCCGGTTAGGGGCGCTTACCCAAAAAGCGCGGAGAGCTCTATCTTCAGGCCCGGAAAGATTGCCGGTTCGGCGGTATCCTGGAGGCGGTAGGACTGTATGACGTAAAGGCCCCCCTGAAGGCGGTACACGCCGATATGTTTGTTTTCCGGATCCACCGTCCAGTATTCCCTGATCCCCGCTTCCTGGTAGAGGTTTAACTTAAGGTTCATTTCAATCGCCGTATTGGAGGGCGAGAGAATCTCTACGGCCATGTCCGGCGCTCCCCGGCAGCCTTCGGGTCCGAGTTTTTCAGGATCGCAGACAACAACCAGATCGGGCTGGACCACCGTGTCGTCGCTTTCATCATCCCCGTAAAAAAGCCGCACGTCAAAGGGGGCGGGGATAGCTTTACAGGGTTTTCCCTTAAAAAAGGCGTAAAATTCACCTGCCAAAGTCATAGCAATTAACTGGTGAGTCGTGTTTGGGGCGGCCATGGCATAGGCTTCGCCGTATATAAGCTCAAAGCGCTCGCCCTCCTTGAGTTCCCAGGATTTGTAATCGGCGTAGGTGAATTTACGGTTCCCCGCTTCCTTTAGGGCCAAATTTGCCATGATCTTCCTTGCCTCCCCATTCAATTGCCCTTAGACAGATGACGATAGTATAATAATGCATATCCGCGGAATAAACATGGGCATTGTTTGGCCTTCCCCAAAAACTGAAGTTTTAGGAAAGCCTCCGTATATGATTCGTGGTGAGGGTGGTGAATCATGGGAAGAGTTGTCGTATTAATATTCCTCATTCTGGCTCTTGCCGCCGGGGGGCTTGTCTGGTTCGACTACCTCAACGTAATTGACGCGAAAACCGTGCTTGCCCCGGTGTACCGCCTTATCGGACGGGAAGGGCGCTCCCAGCCTAAAACCGAAGAGGAGGAGATCCTTTCCCTGGACGCGGAGCGCCTGACGGTGAGGCTTGAAGCCCTGGATCTGCGCGGCCAGGAACTGGACAACCGGGAGCGGCAGATAGAGGCCCGTTCCGCCGAGATCGAGCAGATGGCCCAGGAACTGGAAGAACGGCAGAAAGCGCTGGACGAGCGGGAGAATTCCTTCAATGCTTTGGTCCGGGAAGCCGAAACTAAAGATAGGAATGTAGAGGTAAACGCCCGGCTTCTGAACGGCATGGACCCCAAGAGAGCGGTGGGTATCCTGATCGCCATGGACGACCAGGACATTATCGACATATTCCGGAAGACCGAGGAAATTGCTCAGGCGGAAGGAACCAGTTCCATTGTGTCCTACTGGCTGTATCTGATGGCCGAAACCACCGAAGGGGCGGCCCGGGCGGCGGAGATACAGCGCAAAATGGTTACCCGGCCGCCCGGTCTAAATTAAAAGCAACCGAAGGACCCACCCGATCCTCCGGTGAACGCGGGAACTTCCGGCGAAGTTCCAAGGAGGTTGGGCGGTGATAGCCTCCCAAACAGAATCTTTACCCCAAGAGTTATGGGGCCCCGAATTATTCCCGGGGTCCTCCCAGGGGTCTTCCCCAGGGCTCCGGAGGGGGAAAAAAAGTAAAAAAGACGGGCTTGGCATCTTCTCGAAACTCCTTTCCGGCCTGCTTAAAAACCCCGGAAACGGGCTTTCCCTTTCCGGGGCGGTCCCGGCGGAGGCCGCGGAAGGCGGAAAACCGGGCGGCAGGCTTGGCCTGAAGTCCGGCGGGGTACCGGAGGAAAGACCGGGCGAAGTTTCCGGCGGGAAGCAGCTTAAAAAGACAGACGGACAAAAGGCTTTTAGCGCCGGCCCGGCTTTTTTGGGGGCCCCGGGCGAAGGGGTCTCCGGGACGGAAGGCCCGGCAGAGGGGCTTAAAAAACCCGCCGGAAGCCGGAAAGGGGAGGAAGCCGGGGAGACCCTTTACTTCCTCAGCCGGGCTGAAATACCCGCCGGGAAGCCCCGCCTTGCCGACGATCCGGAGGGGGAAACTTCCCTTGTTCCGGGACGGGAAGGGGCGGAACCGGGCATTGATACCGAAACCGGAGGGGGAATCCCCCTCTCCCAAGACCCGGAGGCTTCCGGGCTCTTTCACCGGGGGACGGATCTTTCCGGCTCCGGCCCGGAATTTCCGGCTGCGGGAGAAGCCGCGGCCGGGGAAAACCGGAGGCAGGAGAGGCTTCCCGAAGGGACGGAGGGTCTTGCCGGGGAATTTTTCCAATCCGGGGAGAACAGGCCCGGCCTTGCCGGTACGCGGAAAACGGAAACCGGGGAGGACGAAAAACGGCCCGCCGGGGCCCGCAGGATCGAGCGGCGGCGGGAACGGCCCGCGGTATTCGAGGCCCGGGATCTCCGGAGCGGCCAGGAAACCGGGGCTCCGGGCCTTAAAGAGGCGCCGGAAGGGAAGCGGCTTTCCGGGGAGCCCGGACAGGGGATCGATCTTTCCGTGGAGCTTAAAAGCGGGAACCGGGGCGGCGAAAGGGCCCTGCCGGGGGGGGAAAAGACCCTGTCCCAGGCTTTTGAGGACATCCTCGCCCGGGAACTCCACCAGAACCTGAACGGCGACATCGTCCGCCACGCCTCGGTTATCCTGCGGGACGGGGGGGAAGGGCTCATCCGCCTCTCCCTCAAGCCGGATACCCTGGGCAATGTAAAGATACGTCTGGAAATGGCCGAAAACAAAATCACCGGGCATATTGTCGTGGAAAGCGGCGAGGCCCTGCGGGCTTTTGAACGGGAAATAGGCGCCCTGGAGCAGGCGTTTAAGGATTCGGGCTTTGACGGCGCGGACCTGAACATGTCTCTGGCTTCCGGGAATGAAGGGGCGGATCGGCGGGAGGGGGAGGGGTTCCCTGGGGAACAGCCCTTCTTTTCGGAACGCTTCGCCGCGGGGGGGGCGGCTTCCCGTTACGACGCCTCAGCGGAGAATACGGACAGGTGGTTTGCCATAGGATCGGCAAACGGATTGAAGCCAGGGAATGGGCGTATTTCGGTAAATCTACTCATTTAGGAGAGTACGACGCATGGCAATTCAATCGGTTTTAAACGCCGGCGAAAAA